>SMWF01000016.1 GCA_004357385.1 Gammaproteobacteria bacterium
CCCGCCGTATTGCCGAGTTCGAGGGTGGTCGCCATAACCGCGGCGACATCGGCCCGGCTGATGGTGCCGCCGTGGTCCATGATCGGGGCGATCTCGACCCTGCCCGTCGGGGGTTCGTCGGTCAGGGTGCCGGGCCGCAGGCGCGATACCGTGCTGGCTGACAAGCATTTTGCTTCAGGGCCAATCAGTACTTTCAAGGCCTCACCCATCTCTCCGCTCGATACGCCTTTCAGATACAGCCAGGGCAATGCCGCCTCCAGAGACTTCGTCTTGCGGACATAGGGCGGGACAAGGGCGGATCCGAACGTCACAGGTTCCCCGGTCCTTGAGCGAACTTTGGGGATTTTGACCGTCACCGACCCCAAGCCCGTCTGCAGTTGGCGCGCAGGCAAGTGACCATTGCGAACCACAACGGCATAGCCGTCCTCGGTGCGTCGGTCAGAGTGCTGGCTCAGCAGCTCCTCAAGTTCCGCCTCTACCGCATGAGTGATCAACTGCTGAGCGCCCGATCTCAACAAATCCGTCAGGGGATCAAAAATTGCATCTCGACCCGCAAATTCTAAAACGTTATTCTTGCTCATAGTGGCGTATCTCCTTTGGTTGGCTTTGATGTCTTGCAACAACAAATCAACCTGATACGCCGCTTCTTTTCAAATGCTCAAACACCAGATTCGGTGATAACTCATTGGACCGTGAATAGAGAGAAATCTTTGCGCTGAACGTTGTGATTTGAAACGCTGTATTTTTCGTTCTCGTCGTCGTATCGGTACGTGAGAACTCTCTGCCCGATGGTTCAAACGATGCCCGGAATCGTGGAGGTGGTTGAGACGCAGATCTCGGAATGCAGCACCGTAAGACTTCAATTTATCCGTCACGATCTTGATTGGCCTAATGCCTTGGCTCCTGAGAAGCTTTCGCATGAGTTTCAATGCTGCCCGCTTGTTTCGGCGCTTCTGAACCAGGACGTCGAGAACTTCGCCTTCACCATCCACGGCGCGCCACAGATACATCTGCTTGCCGCCTATATTCACGAAAACTTCGTCGATGTGCCAATGATCAAAGGCAGTCGGACGGCGTTTACGGATGCGGCGGGCATAGGCTTGTCCGAACTTCAACACCCACAAACGGACCGTTTCATAGCTGACGTCGATTCCTTTCTCCGCGAGAAGATCCTCAACATCACGGTAGCTCATCGTAAAACGAAAATAGAGCCAAACGGCTTGTCGAATAATGTCAGGATGGAAGCGGTGGCGCCGATATGAAATATTCTGCATTCGCCGATCGTATCAGGCGAACACGCGATCACCTGCGAGTTCATTTGACAGACCCCATCAAACATTTCTAGTTTTGCCTTGGCGGCATGCGATGCGGGTCGTGGGCCAGTTCCAGTTTCAGGCCGGTACAGCGTTCGTAGACTTGGCGCACGTAGGGCTCGATCCGCTTGGCTCCAGCCTGCATCTTCGGAAAATGGTCGCGCCGGAAACGTTCCGCGGCCTCGGCGACCTCGGCTTTCAGGGCTGCCTCGTCGAGCGAGATCACGACCCGGTCGCGCATCACGACGCGGCCGCCGATTATTGAGCTACGCACGCATTCCGAGGTGACCGAGAACGCCAATTGGCGGATCGGGTCGTTGAGCGGGATGAAGCCCCAGGCGTCGCGATCGAGCAGGATGACGTCGGCCTTCTTGCCGGTTTCCAGGCTGCCAATCTGGTCCCGCATGCCGGTGCTGCGCGCGCCGCCCAGGGTCGCCATGCGAAACGCCTCCTCGGCGGAGATCCACTGCTCGAAATCGTGGCCGCCGATCTTGTGCAGCATGCTGGCGGCGCGGAAAGCCTCTATCAAATCGGCGGTATCGCTGGTCGCTGTTCCGTCGGTGCCAAGCGCCACGTTGACGCCGGATTCCTGGAGCCTGCGGACCGGACAGACGCCGCTGCCGAGCTTCATGTTGGACAGCGGATTGTGGGTGATAGAGCAATTGCGGTCCCCGAGCAGCTCGATGTCATGCTCGGTCAGCCAGATCGCATGGTTCATGGTGAAGCGCGGCGTCAGCATGCCGACGTCGTCCAAGTGCTCGACTAGGGTCTTGCCGTAAAAATCGTGACCCGTGACGGCCTGGACTTTGGATTCCAGAACGTGGGTATGGACCGGCAGATCGTAACGGGCGGAGAGCTCGGCCGCGGCGCGCAGCAAATCGTCGCTGCAACGTTGCGGACCCGAGGGCGCCGGGATGATTTTCAACAAACCTCCATGACCCTGCCATCTGCGGTGGTGGCGCTCGAACAGCGAGATCTGCGCTTCTGCCGTAGCCAGCGGCAGCGCGTCCAGTTCGGCGGCGAGGTCGGCGGGCACGATGTTGCGCAGATAGGGCATGCAATCGAGAAACGGCCGGTCCCACATGGCCACGGTGATGACCGCGCGAAGCCCCGCGTCGTCATAGGCCTTGGCGGCGCCGTCCACCGCCTCGGGCGTGACCTGGATGTGCAGCAGGTCGTCCTGTACCGTGGTGACTCCGCTACGAATTGACTCCATGGCGCAGATCATGGTGCGCAGGTAGTGCTCCCGTTCACTTAAGCGCGGCATGCCGAACGGCGGATAGCTCTGTATGAGCCAGAGTTCGAGCGGTAGATTGTCGTAGGCGCCCTGCTCGAAGCATTCGTTGGAGTGCATATGCGCGTTGACCAAGCCGGGCATGACGATCGAACGGCGTGCATCGATCGTCTCGACTTCGGGAAGCCGCGCCGCCTCGGGCGCCGCATCCATCGGGCCGACCCAGGCGATGCGGTCTTCCTCGATCAGGACGCCACCAGGATCGAGTCGCGTACCCGCGTCGTCGTTGGTTACGATCAGACCGTTCTCGATTAGGATCGACATGGGTCGTGCTCAGGCGGAGAGCCGTATCGCGACCGGCACCGCATCGGCGAAGGCGCTGCCTCGCACCAGCTCTTTGGTGGCGGCGATATCGGGCGCCAGTACAAATTCTTCCTCGGTCATCGCGCCTCGTCCTTTATTCATATCGCCACGCTACTTGCCCTCGCGCCTGTAAGGCAGCCCCACCGCGCCCGGCGGCCGCGGCTTGCCGATCAAACCGACCAAGGCCAGAATCGAGACCACATAGGGAAGAATGACGAAGGCCTGATAGGGCACCTCCGGGTTGGCGAACTGCAAGCGCAGCTGCAGCGCGTCGAACAGACCGAACAACAAGCACGCGAAGAGGGCCCCGACCGGATTCCAGCGGCCCAGAATGATCGCCGCCAGCGCGATGAAACCCTTTCCAGCGCTCATGTGTTCGGAAAACAAGAACACGTGGGACAGCACCAGATAACAGCCCCCCAGGCCGGCCAGCGCCCCGCTGCCCAGCACACAGATATAGCGCACCATGTTGACCCGCACGCCCGCGGTATCGGCGGCGCGCGGATTTTCGCCGACCGCGCGGATGTTGAGGCCCCAGGGCGTGTAGAACATCAGGTAGAACAACAGCAGCACCGTCGCGTACATGAGGTACACCAGCGCATCCTGCTGGAACAGAACCGGACCGATGACCGGGATCGCGACCAGCCCCGGGATCGCGAACGCCTTATAGCCCGGCAAGGTCATGGTGTTGGCCTGACCACTGAATACGATGCGCGAGAGGAAGGCGGTGACACCGATGGAAAACATGTTGATGGCGATGCCGGCCACGATCTGATTGACGCCGAGCGATACGGCAAGAATCGCGAGCACGACCGCGGTGAGTGCGCCGGCGAACATGCCCGAGATCACGCCGAAGAATGGCTCGCCGGTGAAGAAGGTACCGACCGCAGCGCCGAACGCACCCGCCAGCATCATGCCTTCCAAGCCGATGTTGTAAACTCCGGCACGCTCGCTCAGCACCCCGCCAAGCGCCGCGAAGACGATAGGAATGGAAAGCCGCAGAGAGGTCGAGAGGAAATCGCTCAGCATGGTAGGGTCGAGCAGGATTTCCATCATGGCTGCTTGGCCTCCTCCGCCTTGTCTTGGGCCTCACGCCGTTCCGCGGCGAGCGCGGCGTCCATGACTTTGCGCCGGCGCCAGGCCGCGGCCAGATAGCTGCTCTCGTAGCGGAACGCGACGCTGGCGGCGACGAAGATCACGACCAGGCCTTGAATCGCCTCGACCGCCGTGGTCGGGACGCCGACCGCGCGTTGCATGATGTTGGCGCCGCTGCGCAAGCCGCCCAGGAACAGCGCCGCCGCGGCCACCAGCAGCGGATTGCCCTCGGCCAGCAGCGCTACAACAATGCCGTCGAAGCCGTAACCGGCGCTGAACATATGGAACAAGCGGTACTTGAGGCCGAGCACCTCGTAGGTGCCGGCGAGACCTGCCAACGCGCCGCCAAGAACCAGCGAGAGGATGATGTGGCGCCGTACCGACATGCCGGCGTAGCGTGCCGCCGCGGGGTTATGGCCGACGGTGGCGAGCGACAGCCCCACCGAGGTGCGCTTGAAGACATAGTACAGCACGATGGCGAAGATAATTCCGATCACGACGCCCAGATGGGCGTCGGTACCGGGCAGGATGTAGGGCAGCCACAACGCTTCGCGAATCTCATCGGAATAGGGGTAAGGCGCGCCCTCGGCCAGCATCGGCCCGCTGACGAAATAGCTGACCAAATTGATGCCGATGTAGTTCATCAACAGAGTGACGATCACTTCGTTGACGTTGTGGACGGCCTTGAGATATCCGGGGATCAGGCCCCACAGCCCGCCGCCGATCATGCCAGCCAGCGAGCAGATGATGATATGCAGCCAGCCCGGCAGCACATCGGGCAGATAGAGTGCCGCCCAAGTGGCGAACAGCGCGCCCAGATAGATCTGGCCCTCGGCGCCGATGTTGAACTGCCCGGCGCGCAGCGGCAACGCCACGGCAAGTCCGGCCAGGAGCATGGGCGACATCTTGACCAGCGTCGTGGCGAAACCGTGGTACTCAAAAAAGGCGCCGGTGAACAACGCCTGATAGGCCTCGATCGGGTTCGAATCGCCGAGTCGAATTAGAATGGAACCGACCAGGAGCGCCGCCAGGATCGCCCAGACTCCCTTGAGGAGATAGACCGCGCGCAGGGCTGCCAACATCAGGCGGCATCCGCGGTCGCGCCCGCCATAAGCATGCCCAGGCGCTCGGGCGTTGCTTCCTCGGGCGCGAGAATACCGGTGATCCGGCCGCGTGACATCACCGCGATGCGGTCACAGATGGCCATGATGTGCTCGAGCTCGGTCGAGATATAGAGGATCGCGACACCCTTCTCGCGCTGTTTCAGCAGCGTGTTCTGCACGAACTCGATGGCGCCCACGTCCAGGCCCTTGCAAGGCTGGGCGACGATCAGGACTTCTGGATCGTCCTCGATCTCGCGCGCGAGAATGACTTTCTGCTGGTTGCCGCCCGAAAGGAAGCGCGCCTCCTGATCGACGCCTTGCAGGCGCACGTCATAGCGTTCGACCAATCGCTCGGCATGGGCGCGGATGGCCTTGAAGTCGAGGATGCCGAAGCGCGAAAAGGGAAGCCGCCCCAGGCTGCGCAGAATGAGGTTGAAGGCGACGGAGTGGTTGAGATCGAGGCCCACCACCTGACGGTCCTCGGGAACGTAACCGATCTTGAAGCCGTGCTTGCGTTCGGCGACCGAGGCCTGTGTCGCATCGGCGCCGCCTACCAGGATGCGTCCCGCCTCGATCGGCCGCAGGCCCGCGATCACCTCGGCCAGTTCCGCCTGGCCATTTCCGTCGACCCCGGCGATACCCAGAATCTCACCCGCGCGCACCTCGAATCCGACATCGTCGAGCCCTGGGAGTCCGCGGTCGTTTCGCGCGCGCAGGCCCTCGACCGTAAGCTTCGCGTCGCCGAAATGACCTTGGGGACGGCTGATGTCGAAGACCACGTCGCGCCCGACCATCAGGCGTGCCAGCTCCCGCGGGTTAGTCTCGCTGGTTTTGAGTTCCGCAGTGACCCGGCCGTCACGCATCACGGTCACGTCGTCGGCGACCGCCATGACTTCTTCGAGCTTGTGGGTGATGAACAGGATGGTTTTGCCGGCTTCCTTGAGCCGGCTCAGAACTTCGAAGAAGGGGCCGGTTTCGCTGGGCGTCAGCACGCTGGTCGGCTCATCGAGGATCAAAATATCGGCGTTGCGATGCAGCAGTTTCAGAATCTCGACCCGCTGTTGCATGCCCATGGGCAGATTCCAGACCGGCTCCGAAGGTTCGATATCGAAGCCGAAGGACTGGCTGAGCTCGATCAGGCGTTCTGCGTGTTCGGATAGGCCCAGCCGCAACCCGCTCTGCTCCAGGCCCAGGATGACGTTTTCGGTCACGGTCAACGGCCCGATCAGCATGAAATGCTGGTGTACCATGCCGATGCCGTGGGTCAGGGCATCGCGCGGGTTGTCGATGGCGATTTCGCGGCCGCCGATCAGGATGCGCCCGGCGTCCGGGTGATACAGCCCGTAGAGGATGTTCATCAACGTGGTCTTGCCGGCGCCGTTCTCGCCGAGCACGGCGTGGACGCTGCCTTTGCGCGCGTGCAGGCTGACCGCGTCGTTGGCCTTAAGGTCACCGAAAGTCTTGGTGACGCAGTCGACGACGAGGTGGTGCTCCATAGCTACCCTCTCACGCGTAGCCGGCCTTTTTCAGGGGAAAAAGACGGGAGCCGGGCGTCCTCGCCGGCTCCCGTCGATGGCGTTACGGCTTGAGTTCGCCCGACTTCATCTTGGCGATCAGGCCCTCGACCTCCGCCTTGACGTCGGCGGGGATGGCCGAATGGTAGGTGCCGAGCCGCGCGGCTTTGGGGCTGTTCACGTCCATATTGTAGTTCTTGCCCTCGGCATTGCCGGCCTGGGCGAGCGCGAGCAGATCGACCATCGCCGCCTTGATGTCCATGATCGCCGACTGCAGCACCGTATCGGGCCAATCGACGATGGAATCGTAGTAGAGGTAGAAGGCCCAGACGTTCTTTTCCTTGGCCGCCTGGAGGCTGCCGATCGCGGCGTTGTCCATGGTCGGGAAGATCACGTCCGCGCCCAGCGCGATTTGGCTGAGCGCCGCTTCCTTGCCCTTGGCGATGTCGTCCCAGTCGTTGGTCCAGGCGATATAGACCTCGCCGTCCGGCTGCACCGATTTGAAGCCCGCCTCGTAGCTCTCCACCAGATCGGTGGAAAATTTGATCTTATGGGCGCCAATGAAGCCGATCTTGCCGGACTCGCTCATCCTGCCGGCGATTACGCCCAGGAGATAGCCGAACTGCTTGTAGTAAAAGTCGAGCGTGGCAATGTTCTCACCGGGCTCGGTGCCATTGTGGACCACGAAGAGCGTGTCCGGGTGCTTGCGGGCGACCCGGATGGCGGCCGCCTGGAACTCGCCGCCGTGGCCGATGACCACGTCGTAGCCGCGCCGCGCGTAGTCCGCCATGGCCTCGGCCTGGTCCGGCTGGGCGACCTTCTCGCTAAAAGCAACTTCGATGCCCAGCGCCTTCTTGGCGTTCATCAGGCCCTCGTAGCCGGCCTGGTTCCAGGACTGGTCGGTGATGTTGCCCGGCAACACGAGAGCCACCTTGAACGGATCGGCTAGGACCGGCGCCGCCAACATGACCGAGGCGACTGCCAGTGCCGCAAAACTCAATAGGAATCTTCTGGATAAGTTCATGTTTTCCTCCCTGATCGAATGTCGATCTTATTCGTCTACGAACGCTTAGCTGCGCTCTTGGAACACCATGGTGCCCATTTGGGCCCCGAGTTTCACCCTGAATCTCGAAAACAGCATCACCTCGCGACAACGCAGTGTCGGCACGGGTCTTCATCCGGGGGTCTCATTCCGAAAATCATGGCCCAGAATGTTGATTTTGGTATATATATTATAAATGAAGTTTAGTTCATTAAAATAACAACTAAGAGAGTCCGATGCTTCGGGGCGCGACACAGCTTGACAACGTCGACACGAATTTGCTTAGGGTATTCTGCACGGTGGTCGAGTGCGGGGGATTTACCCCGGCTCAGGCGGAGCTCAACATCAGCGCATCCGCGCTGAGCACCAAGATGGCGGCGCTGGAGACCCGCCTGGGCATGCGCCTGTGCCAGCGCGGCAGGATCGGATTTCGGCTTAACGACAAGGGCGAGCACGTCTATGCCGCCGCCCAGCAACTGTTCTCCGCCCACGAGGAATTCCAGGCTGATATCGGTTCCCTGCGTGGCCGGCTTCTCGGGAGCCTACACATCGGCGTTGTGGACAATACGATGACCAACCCGAAGGCGCGCATTCATCAGGCCATCTCCCGTTTCATGCGCCGCGACCATGCGGTCCATATCACGCTGAATACCTCAGAACCGACGACGCTCGAACGCGGGCTGCTCGATGGCAAGCTGCACATTGGCATCTCCGCGTACTACCACCATGTACCCGGACTCAACTACGAGCGGCTGTTCAGCGAGCGGCAGACGCTCTATTGCGGCGCCAACCATCCTCTGTTCGCACGCGCGCCGGACCGCGTCACGCTGAACGCGATCGCAGGCGCGAAGTACGTCGCCCGCGGCTACATGAGGCACCGCGCCGTCAAGCCAACCGTCCCGATGAACACGGCCGCGACCTCTTACGACATGGAGTCCATCGCGCGGTTCATCCTGTCCGGACATTTCATTGGCTACCTCCCGACCCATTACGCCGCCCTCTGGGTCGAGCGCGAAGAAATGCGGCCGTTGCTGCCCGATCGGCAGGACTACGATTCTGTTTTCGAGGTCGCGACGCGCAAGGGGGCGCCCAAGATCGGCTTCGTAGAGGCGTTCCTGGAGGACCTCCGGCGAGAAGCGCGCGACTTCGCCTTGGCCGCGTCCAACACACACGGGACCGAGGATGGCGCAGCGGCGGCCGCGAGCGCGGGTTGAGCGGCGCGCATCAGCGTCTCGAATTATAGACCGAATACCTGCGAACGAGCGTCAAGGAGGACGCGATCGCCTGCGTTGAGATAGCGCTTACCATGCGCCCGCGGCTGGACGAACTCGCGGGCATCTGGCGAGGGGACGGCATCGAGAGGCCGCTCAAATGCCGAATGGGGATCCATACCGGCTTCTGCACGGTCGGTAATTTCGGCAGCGAAAGTCGCCTAGACTAGGGAAGCGGGTTGCCCCGCTCCCCCCGCGCAGATCTCGGCGTGCGCTGCCTCTGCCTCCTGCGATCCTTGGCCGCGTGACGGCCGAAGCTGATCAGCCGGGTCTTCTCCAATGTCTCTTATTGTTAAGGGTTGTCGGACACCTGCCGTGGCTGGGTGCCTGCCACAGGCTCGTTCGGCGGGTGTCGGACAAGCCTCAGGGGAGGAAACCGCGGGCCGGGATGGACGGGATGGTGCCGCCGGCTATGGGGATTTGACGGCCTGGCCTTTGGCGTTGATGGCGGCGAGGTCGGCGCGATTTCGGTGATCTGGACACTTGGAGCGTCGACCCGGTCGCTTTTC
>SMWF01000017.1 GCA_004357385.1 Gammaproteobacteria bacterium
GGTCTCTGCGGCGCTCTGGATGGCATCGCCAAGCTCGCGGTCCAGCAACTGTAATTCCACGTTGACCCGCGCCGCCGCCTGTTTGATCAGACACACCGTGTCCACGAACCGTTTCGGCATGGTCAATCCCGAAATGGGAAAGTTCTCGACCGCCCGCTGGGTCTGCGCGGCATACAACGCGTTTGCCGGCACCTCGAGTTCGCCCATGCTGTCGTGTTCGGTGCGGGTGCGCGGATCCGCCATGGCTGTCTTCGCTCCGTCGACACGTTGGCCTGAAGGTTACCAGCGCGGGAGGATCTAGCGCCACCTGGATCACAGCAATGCCCATTAGCGCGGCCGCCGCCGGCGCCAGGCAAGCATTTCTGTCTACTTGGTCAAACTTCGACCGGGGCACTGTCACAGAACCCCTGGGATGAACTGGGTTTAATAGGCTGCGAACGGACACCCAAACGAACGAGAGGGATATGCGATGCTGGTGCTTACGCGCCGTGCTGGCGAGTCGATCATGATCGATGACGATATTGAGCTGAAGGTGCTCAAGATTCGTGGCAGCCAGGTTCATCTGGGCATCGACGCCCCGAAGCGCGCGGCGGTTCACCGCAAAGAGGTCTGGATCCGTATCCAGAACGAAGCCGAGGCAGAAGCGGAAGCCAAGGCAGAAGCGGAGGCCAAGGCGGAAGCCGACGACCGTACCAACGTAACGCACATCAACAAGTAAGCCCCAGAAAAGCCGGTGCTTCGCAGATCGCGTACGGATGAATGTGCAGGGCATCCAGCGGTGTGCGATGCTGCCGGATCGGTTCCAGCGACTCCCGGCGCAACTGATCGTCGCCCGGCTTTAAGAACACACTGTCGAGCCCGCTCCAGATCTGGTGCACGGGTTCGAGCCTGCCGAAACTGCAGCGCGACTCCCATTGTCCCCGGTGCAACTCCACGACGTCGATCGACTCGATCCAACCCCACTGCCTGAATTCCAGCGGCTCGCCACTGGCGATCAGCAACGCCATGCGTTGCGCACGGGTCTGCGCCGCTTCGAACATTTCGCACGCAACCAACCAGGGATGCGCATCCCGATAGGCGCCCGCGCCGGTGTTTTCCAGCAGCGCCTTCAACGCTTTCGGTGTCACCGTGGTGGCCAGGCAGTAAGGGGAAATCGCCGTCATACTGTAAATATATACACTATACTGCCCATTCGTCTGAATGCTCAGGTCGGCCGCCGGTGCTGCGCCCCAACGTTCCGCCGCCACCGCATTACTATGCGGACAATTTGACCCGCCTGCTGGATACCGTCGCCCGGCAGTATAGCGATATCCTCGATACCCCCGAATTGGCTCGTCTGGAGCAGGTCCGTGGGCTGGGCGTCGATGCGCTGCGCCTGTATGCCCGATTGCTGACACGCAGGGGCCCGTTGCTGCGCGCCGACACGCTCGGCTACCGCGAGGTCGCCGACACGACGGCCGCGCTGGCCCGGCTGGCGGAAGCCGAGCTGATCAACCGCAACCCGGCCGTGCCCGGCGATCGGGTGCTTGCACGGTTGACGCTACCCGAGATTCGCGCCGCTTTTCCGGAGCTGCCCGCGGGCTGCCGCGGGCTGCGCAAGGCGGCATTGGTCGCCGCAACGGCGGCACGTTATCCGGAACCGGTGTTGCGTAGCCGTCTGGCCGGCGTCTGTGCCTGGCTGTTGCTGACCGACCCCGACTGGCTGACCGCCATGCGCATCCTGTTCTTCGGCGACCTGCGCCAGGATTTCAGTACCTTCGTACTGGAAGATCTCGGGGTGGTGCGTTACGAGCCGTATCCCCTGGACCCGAAGCGGCGCCTGTTCGCGAACCGGACCGAACTGGCGCGCTACCTGGAGCTCTTGCGAATCAAAGGCGAGGTTCGCCGCTTACATCAGAGCTGGCACGAACACCAGCTGCTGAGTCATGTCGAGCACCTCTGGCACCCGGAAAGCAACCGGCT
Organism: Gammaproteobacteria bacterium; assembly: GCA_004357385.1. GTDB lineage: Bacteria > Pseudomonadota > Gammaproteobacteria > Pseudomonadales > Azotimanducaceae > SMWF01. The sequence continues at coordinate 1,963 of SMWF01000017.1, forward strand.
TCTGGAACGACAGCGCGGCCGCCTGCTGAACGAGATCGGCCGGGAAGCCGAGCGGCACTGTGCGTTCGATCTGGCGCTGACCGCATACGGCCGCGCCGATCGGGAACCTGGCCGGGAGCGTCGCGTCCGGATCTTGCATCGGCTCGGCGATCGCGACGGCGTGAGCCAGGTGCTGAAGGCCATTGAAGGTGCGCCTCACAGTGCAGGCGAGCAACACTTCGCGCGCCAGTTTGCCGCGCGGGCAGGACTGGCGCCGAAGCGTGGTCAACGCATCGTCGAGCTGCAACTGCGCCTGGCCGCCCCACCGGCCGACCTCGAGGCAGCCGCCTTGACCGCCTGGCTGCGCAACGGGGGGGTGGGGGCGCACCTGGAGAACCGGTTTCCACTGGGCCTGCTGGGGCTTGCGTTCTGGGACATCGTGTTCATGCCGGTACCGGGGATGTTCACCCATCCGTACCAGAGTGCCCCGCTGGATCTCTACTGGCCGGATTTTCGCCAGACCCGTGCAACCGCGATCGCGCGGCGCTTCGATGAATTGCGCAGAAACCATGTCGAGGATGCGCTGCGCGTGCGGCTGCGCGAAACGTATCGCGCAAAGTACGGGGTCAGCAATGCGTTGATGGCCTGGTCGAAGTTCCCCGCCGGATTCCTCGAGCAGGTGTTGCGCGCCGTTCCCCGGGGGCATCTGTTGGCCATGTTCGACTTCATGCTGGACGACCTGCACCAGACCCGCACCGGGTTTCCCGATCTGGTGCTGTGCTTCGGACCCGGCAGTTATCGGCTGGTGGAAGTGAAAGGCCCGGGTGATCAACTGCGGCGTGAACAGCGACTCTGGTTCGAGCTGTTCGCGCGCGTCGGCATCCCCGCGAGCGTGCTGCGAGTGACCTGGTAGTGACAAACGCCCCCGACCGGCCGCAGTACCGACTCGCGGTGCGGACCCTGACCGAGTTCGTGTGCCGCCGCGGCGACATTCACTTCCGCTACGACGCGGCCACCCAGGGCCGAGAGGGCATCGAAGCCCAGCAGAAACTCCAGCGGGGCCGGGGGACGGGCTATCAGCGCGAGGTCAAGCTGGACCACCACGTGCGAGCGGATGGATTCGACGTGATGCTGTCCGGTCGCGCCGACGGCTGTGACCTGACCCAGGAGGTACCGCTGGTCGAGGAGTTCAAATCGACCCGCAGCGATGTCGGTGCGCTGCATGCCCATCTCGGACATCTGCATTTCGCTCAATTAAAGTGCTACGCCGCGCTGCTGGCCCTGCGTGAACCGCACCATTCACGCTGGCAACTGCGGCTGATTTACGTTCACCCGGACACCCTCGCCACGACGCACCACGAACTCGTGGAAGCGCGCGGCACGTTGCTTGCGTTTCTTGAAACCACGCTCGCCCAGCTGGTCGATTGGTTGACCACCGAGCGCCTGCACCGGTCCGAGCGTGATGAAAGTCTGCGTCACCTGCAGTTTCCCTTTGCCGAATTCCGACCCCGCCAGCGTCAGCTTGCGGCTGCTGTGTTTCGGAGCCTGCGCGACCGCCAGGCGTTGCTCGCCGAGGCGCCAACAGGCTGCGGTAAGACCCTGGCGACAGTTTTTCCGGCACTCAAAGCGTTGGCCGAAGCGCATCAGGACCGGATCGTCTACCTGACCTCGCGAACCACCGGGCAACGCGCCGCGGAGTTGGCGTTGGCTCAGCTGGATCCGCACGCGGCGCTGCGCTCGGTGACCATCACGGCCAAGGCTCGCACCTGTTTCATGCCCGAACCGGTGTGCGACCCGGAGCGCTGCCGGTACGCCCGCGGCTATCACGACCGGCTTCAGCCCGCGCTGCGGGAGTTGCTCGACGGACCGGCCATGGACCGGGCGCGTATCGAGGCCGTCGCCGCAGCCCACACCGTCTGCCCATTCGAGCTGAGTCTGGATGCGGCCAGTTGGAGCGATGTAATCATCGGCGACTACAACTACGTATTCGACCCGGTGGTGCGGCTCGCCCGGATTCGGGGATTGTTCGCCGAGCCCTCGGTGCTGCTCATCGACGAGGCCCATCAACTGACCGACCGCACCCGGACCATGTTGTCGAGCATCTTTCATCGACGCACGCTGCGCCAGGCGCTGACCCTCGACCTGCCGGTCGAAGTGCACAAAGCGCTGCGCAACTTCGACCGCCGGCTGGTGACCCTGCGCCGCGAGGTCGCGCGGACGAATGCACTCGACACACGCGGCTTCGAATGCGCAATCGAACTCCCTGAGCGGCTGATGGGCGCCGTTACAAAGCTGGTGGCGCTGTTGGCTTCCCTGACCGATGAGCTGCCGGACGATCCTGCGCTGACCGAACTCAACTTTGCGCTGTGGAACCTGCTGCGGGCGGCTGGCTGGTATGACCCGAAGCGCTTCGCCACGCTGCTGCGGGTAACCGGCCGCGAGCTCGAACTCGAGATCGCTTGTCTCGACCCGGGCGCGCACATCGCCGATCGCCTGGCCGACTATGATGCAAGCGTGCGCTTCTCCGCGACGCTGAACCCCGCGGCGCTGTTTCAGCACCTGCACGGGGTGCCGGATCAGCCGAGCGTGCAGATCGCCTCACCATTCCCAACCGAACATCTCGCCGTCAGCATCGTTCCCGACGTTTCCCCGCTGTACCAGGACCGGGAACGCACCCTCGAACCGCTGGTCTGCCTGATCGATACCGTGGTCGCGGCGAAGTCAGGCAACTACCTGATCGCGCTACCGTCGTTTGCGTACCTCGAACGCGTGGCGGCGACCTATGCCGCGCGGTTTCCGCAACGCCAGACGCTGGTGCAGCAACCCACGATGTCCCAGCAGGCCCGCGATGACTTCATCGCCCGGTTCTGTGCCGCACAGGAACCCGTGGTTGGGTTCGTGGTCATGGGGGGCGTGTTCACCGAGTCGGTGGACCTGCCGGGGGATGCGTTGATCGGCATCGTGGTGGTGGGCATCGGGTTGCCGCCGCGCAGCCTGCGGCGTGACCGGATCGCCGCAGCCCACGCAGACGACCTGGGTTTCACGATCGCCTACCAGCAACCCGCCATGACCCGCGTGGTGCAGACCGCCGGCCGGTTGATCCGCACCCAGAACGACCGGGGGGTGCTGTGCCTGGTCGATCCACGCTATCTGAATCCGGGGCAGCGCCGTTTCTTTCCGGCGCACTGGCGACCTGAAGTCGTCCCAGCCCGGCATCTCGGCACCACGCTGGAGACCTTCTGGACATCCGCCTGAAGGCGTATAAGATGCGCCCGCGCATGGATTTCCGCCGCACCAAGATCATCTGCACCATCGGACCTTCAACCGCCGACTATCCAACGTTGGAGGCGCTGCACGATGCGGGTATGAACGTCGTGCGGCTGAACATGTCCCATGCGAACCACGAGGAGTCGGCGCAGATCATCAACTGGATCAAGACCCTCAATCGCAAGGTTAATCACCCGGTCGCGATTCTGCTCGACACCCAGGGTCCCGAGATCAGGACCGGTGCCCTCGACCATCCCATCAAACTGACGCCCGGCGAAGTGGTCAGCCTGTCCGTGCGCGACGGGGCGAATGTCGAACACACCTCGATACACGTCAACTACCAGGATCTGGTGACCTCGCTGAACGTCGGTGATCGGGTCAGCATCGACAACGGCCTGATCAACTTCGAGGTGTTGGACAAAGACGGCATCCAGCTCACCTGCCTTGTGCTCGACGGCGGCGTACTGGGCAGCAAGCGGCACGTAAATCTACCGGGCGTGCGTATCAACCTGCCCGCGATCACCGAGAAAGACGTCCGTGACATCGAATTCGCCATGGCTCACGACGTCGATTTCATTGCCCTGTCGTTCGTGCGCAGCGCCGATGACGTCACGCAATTGCGCGAGTTGTTGGGCCGCAAAGCACAGAACATCCGGGTGATTGCCAAGATCGAAGACCGGGAAGGAGTGGCCAACATCGAAGACATCGCGCGCGTCGCCGACGGCATCATGGTGGCACGCGGGGATCTCGGCATTGAGACGAACATTGCCGAGTTGCCGAACGTGCAGCGCAATCTGGTCAAGACCTGCGCAATCCAGGGGCGTCGGTCGATCGTCGCGACCCACCTGCTGGAATCGATGATCGCCAATCCCGCGCCGACCCGGGCCGAAGTAACCGACGTCGCGAACGCCATCTACGAGGGGGTCGACGCCATCATGTTGTCCGGCGAAACGAGCATCGGCCAGTACCCGGTGCGCTGCGTCGAACAACTCGACGCAATCGCCCGGGCCAGCGAGAAGCTGCCAGGGCTGGGTTTCGAGCGCGCACTCGCCGCCAGCCACGACAAACAGCATCTCGCTGCATCCGCGGTCGATCTGGCCGAAGCCATCAATGCCGACGGCCTGGTGGTGATCACCCGGCGGGGCATCATGGCAGACCTCGTCACCAACTGCCGACCGTTCACGGTGCCGATCTATGCCTTCACCAACAGCAGCCAGACGCGCCGCCGGCTGGTCCTCAACCGCGCCGTGTTCAGCTATCGAACGTCATTCTCCAGAGATCCGGAGAAGACTCTGCGTACCGCGTTCGGCGTGTTGCGCCAGCGCGAGCAGCTGGCGCCCGACAGCAAGCTGGTGGTCATCTCCGACGTGCTGGCCGGGTTGCGGACCGATGCGATTCAGATCCGTACCCTGGAAGATCTCGCCGATTAGCCCGATAGAGGGACGGCTAAGAAAAGGCCGTCCAGATCATCCGGGTCGATACCAGGATCAGCAGCACGCCGAATGCTCGTTTGAGCGGCTGGGGCGGCAGTCGATGGGCAGCCCGAACGCCCAGCGGCGCGAATACGACCGTGGCCGACACCACGGCCGCCAGGGCCGGCAGATAGATGAAGCCAAGCAGGCCCTCATCGAGTGTGGTGACCGTCCACCCGCGATGAATGTAGCCGAGGCTCCCCGCCAGCGCGATGGGAAATCCGAGCGTGCTGGACGTCGCCGTGGCGCGGTGGACCGGCACGTTGTGAAAAACCAACGTGGGCACCACCACGTTGCCCCCTCCGATTCCGGCAATACCCGAGATCAGACCGGCCCCCATGGCCATCGCCGCGCTGGCCACGCGGCCAGGCAATACCCGATGTGGCGCGGGTTTCCAGTTGGCCAGCATCACGCCGGAGACGAACAACAGGAACACACCGATCAGGCAACGCAGGAGTTGCACCCCTAATTCGGCGGCAACGAAACCGGCCAGATAGCTGCCGACGATGATCGCGGGCACCCACCGGCGCACCACCAGCCATTCGACCATCCGGGCGCGTATCTGCGAGCGCGCCGCGGCCGCCGCCGTGAAGATGATGCTGCCCAGGGAGGTCGCGATCGCAATCAAGGTGGTCAGGTTCGAACCGGCGGTCGCGCCACCAGGGGCATTGGCGCTGCTGAAGGTGCCCGCGGAATCGAACAACAGGATCAGTGCCGGCACGATGATCACGCCACCGCCGATGCCAAGCAGGCCGCCGAGGAAGCCCGCCACGGCTCCGACCAGGACGCAGATCGTGGTGAAAACCCAGATGTCCAAATAGGGTGGGTCCAAGTAAAGTACGTCGAATGCGCATGGCCGAGTCTATGAAATCGCTCGACCCCCCGTAAACCCCGGACCGGCGTCACCTCATCGAGCAGAACCGTGACGAATCTGTTTACATCAATCGAATCCGTGGCCAACGCGCGCGGCGCCGCACTGGCCTTCGACTGCGACGAGCACGGACGCTTCAGCTACGCCGACGTGCTGACTCGAAGCGCGCAATTCGCGGCGGCCCTCGGCGCCGTCGGGGTGGGTGCGGGCGACCGGGTCGCCGTGCAGCTCGACAAACACATCGACGTGGTCTGGCTGTACCTCGCCGTACTGCGCCAGGGCGCCGTCTACGTGCCGCTGAACACCGGCTACACGGACACGGAACTGGGTTACTTCATCGATGACGCGGGGCCGCGCCTGGTAGTCGTGGAGTCAAACCGCGCAGATTCGGTCCGCGAGCTGAGCCATGTGCGGGTCGCGACCCTTGACGACCTGCGCGAGGATTCCGGAATCGATCCCCCGACACCGATCGGTCCGCCGGTGGCACGGAGCGACGACGACCTTGCGGCAATCCTGTACACCTCGGGCACCACCGGCCGCTCGAAGGGCGCGATGCTGAGCCACGCGAACCTCGAATCGAATGCGCGCACGCTGATCGAGGCCTGGGGGTTCACCGCGGACGACGTGTTGCTGCACATGTTGCCCATCTATCACGTGCACGGGCTGTTCGTGGCCCTGCATTGTGCGCTGCTGAGCGGCGCCGCCACCCTGTTCGCAGCCCGCTTCGACGCCGCAACCGCCATGGCGCTGCTGCCGCGGGCAACCGTGTTCATGGGCGTGCCCACCTACTACACGCGCCTGCTGAACGAACCCGCCTTCCCATCGCCCGAGATCGCGCTGCGCCTGTATGTCTGCGGATCCGCACCGCTGCGCGTGGAGACCTTTGCCCTCTTCGAGGAGCGCACCGGGCAACGCATTCTGGAACGCTACGGCATGACCGAAGCCGGCATGATCTGTTCCAACCCGCTGCAGGGCGAGCGCATCGCCGGTACCGTTGGGCCGGCCCTGGCCGGGGTGCACGTCCGGCTGCCCGAGGCGGGCGCCCCCGGGGTTCTCGAGATCAACGGTCCCAACGTGTTCAAGGGTTACTGGGAAGACGTCGAGAAGACCACCGAGTCGTTCACCGAAGACGGCTATTTCATTACCGGCGACGTGGCAACCATCGATGCGCACGGCGTTGTCAGCATCGTCGGACGCGATAAAGATGTCATCATCAGCGGCGGCCTGAATGTCTATCCCAAGGAAATCGAGACGACCCTGGATGCGATCGGTACCATTAACGAATCGGCCGTCATCGGGCTGAACCACCCGGACTTCGGCGAGGCGGTGGTGGCGGTCATCGACGCCACAGCCCAGTGTCCGGACGAGGCAACGCTGATCGCAACACTCAAACAAACCCTGGCCAGCTTCAAGGTGCCCAAACGCGTCCTGACCATCGGAGCCCTGCCGCGCAACGCCATGGGCAAAGTTCAGAAGAACCTGCTGCGAGAGCAGTTTGCGGGCCTCTTCGATCGATGAGCGTTCGACGGACAGAGCGGCACGCCCGGTCGCGCATTGCGCTGCTCGCTTTGCTGTTGAGCAGCGCGGCCGTGCACGCGGATCGCGTTGAGTTGCCCAATGGCGACGTCTACGAAGGCGACGTCGAACGAGGCGCTCGCAGCGGCAGCGGGGTATACGTCTGGGCGGATGGCAACCGTTACGAAGGCGAGTTCAGCGAGGACAAAATGCATGGGCGCGGGGTTTACTACTGGCCCGACGGGCGCAGTTATCAGGGCGACTTCCAACAGGACATGCGCCACGGCAGCGGCGTGCTGCGCTGGCCCAACGGCGACGTGTACAGCGGCGAGTTCGCCTACGATCAGATGGCCGGCAAGGGACGCTTCCAGTGGGCCAACCAGGACCTGTACGAGGGCGATTTCGTCGCCGGCAAGCGAACCGGGGAGGGCACCTACACCTGGGTGAACGGGCAACGCTACGAGGGCTCCTTCAACGGCGGTGAGCTCGAGGGTACCGGCACGTTCACCTGGCCGGACGGACGCCGCTACCGCGGTCAGTTCAGCGCCGGCGCGAAACGCGGCCAGGGCGAAATGGTCTGGCCCGCGGGTAACCGCTATGTCGGCGCCTTCGAGGCGGACCAGCGCCATGGCATGGGAACCTACTACTGGCGGGACGGCACGGTCTACCAGGGACAGTTCGCCAACAACCGGTCGCACGGCTTCGGCATCAAGCGTGACGCCGACGGCATTGCCGAGTTCCAGCAGTGGCGCAACGGCGTGTTGTTGATGAGCCTGGTGCTGGCGCTGGATCAACGCTGTACCGCACAAATCGACGCCCGCGAGTGGATGTTCCAGGGCGAGGACTGCATCAACGGCCTCGCGCACGGACGCGGACCTGCGGTCAGCCTCGACGGCCAGTTGTACGTACCTGAAGCCCACTTCGTGTTGGGTCGTCTGGTGGAAGGCGACGTGCGGCAACTGGGCGTGGACGGCTAAGCCGATGGAAATCCCCGGCTATACCATTGAACGCGAGATCGGACGTGGCGGTATGGCGCGCGTGTATCTGGGGATCCAACGCAAGTTCGGCCGGCTGGTGGCCATCAAGGTGGTCTCGCCCCAGTTCACCAACGATGCGTCGTTCAGCAAGCGCTTCGTGCGCGAAGCGCGCATCATCGCCCAACTCAGCCACCCCAACATCGTCCAGGTTCACGACGCCGGCGTGCATGGCGAGATCTACTACCTGGTCATGGAATATCTGCGCGGTGGCGACCTGAACCGCCGGCTGGGCCGCGGTATGCACATGCAGGCGGTGGTCGGCGTCATCAAGGATATGGCCCGGGCGCTGAACTACGCCCACGCAAAAGGGTACGTACACCGCGACATCAAGCCTGAGAACATCCTGTTCCGGGAAGACGGCTCCGCCGTCCTGTCGGATTTCGGTATCGCCAGACTGGTGGCCGCCGAAGGCAACATGACCCGCAACGGGACCATCGTCGGAACGCCGCAATATATGAGTCCCGAGCAGGCCGCCGGCCGGAACCTCGACGGCCGTGCCGACCTCTACAGCCTGGGCGTGGTGATTTACCGGATGCTCACCGGTGACGTCCCGTACCAGGCCGATTCGGCGGTGGCGGTGGGGATCCGGCATCTTCAGGACCCGATTCCCCGGTTGCCGGATCATCTGCAATCGTTCCAGGGCATCGTCGACAAGGTTCTGGCCAAGAACCCGGACGATCGATACCAGACCGGCAATGCCTTGAACGAAGCCCTCGACTCGATTCGGGCCGACGGGCTGGTGCCCAACAGCGTCATCAAGACCGAGGTCGTCACCACCGCGGAGATCCGCGCGGTCACCGACGTGGCCGGATCAGCCATTCACGATCCGCGCGCGATACGCGCCGAACCCGGTCATCAACGTCGCGGGACGCAACGAACCTCACGGCGTGGCGTGCTGGCCGTGTTGTTGCTCCTGGTCAGCGCCGGCGCCGGTATTTACCTCATCCCCGAGCCCGCGCAACTGATGGAAGACCTGTTGTACGCCTCGGGCCTGGTCGAGGATCCTTCCTTGCAGGATGCCTGGCGCGAGGCGCAATCATTGCACCGCGACCCCAATCAGAGTCTCGCTGCCATCGCCGCCGCTTATCGGCGCGTACTGAGTTTGAACCCGGCAGACGAAAAGGCCCGAGCGGCACTGGACAGCCTGGCTGCGCAGTGGAAGGTCGATATAGACGCAGCCCTCGAGGGCGACAACCTGGCGCTGGCCAAAGCCAAACTCGACGAATCGCTGTCCGTGTTTCCCAATGATGAGCAACTCACCACGTTGTTCGACCGGTTGGCGGATCAGCAACGCGCCGTAGCGCTGATCAGCAGCACCGAAGCACTGCTGCGCAGCCACGGGCTGGACGACCTGCCATCGGCGACCGCGGCCATTCAGGCGTATCAGGAAGTGCTGCGGCTCGATCCCGGCAATCCCACGGCCACGGCGCAGCTCGATCGCCTGGCCGACCGGTATGTTGTGCTCGCTCGGGGCGCTGCGGATGCCGGCGATGTCGCTTCAGCCATGAACTTCCTGGAACGCGCGACCACCGCCAACGCACAGTTTCAGGGGCTCGCCGACGTTCGCGATCAGATCCAGCACGCCACCACCATTCAGGCACAGATCCAGGCGCTGCTGCAGCGGGCAAGCCAATACCGAACCGATGGCGCGCTGATGAATCCTCCGGGAGAGAACGCGGCCGAAATCTATCACCGCGTGCTGGCGACCGATCCCGAGAACGCCATCGCCGAGCAGTCGCTCAGCCAGATCGTCGCCGAGATCCTCAGCCGCGCCACGACGCTGCTCAGTGCGGGTGATCTCGAGGCGGTGCGGGCACTCGGCGCGCGCGCCTCTGAAATCGGCCTGAGCGCCGCGGCCATCGAACAGATGCAGCAACGGTTGCAAACCGAAGAACAGCGAGTGGCGGACACCGACCGGCTGCTGGCCGAGGCCCGCGAACTGCTCGACGACGGGTTCATTACCGAGCCGGGCGAGGGCAATGCGGTGGCGCGCCTGTTGGAGGTTCTGGCGCTGGACCCGGGTAACGTCGATGCCGGCGAGCTGCTCCAGAAGGCGGCCGGCCGGCTCGCGGATGTAGCCACCGAAGCGTACGATGCCGGACTCGTGGATGAAGCGAAACACTACCTGGAACTGGCTCTCGCCGTGACCCCAGACGTGGAGGCCTGGCGTCAACTGCGCGCGCGCTGGGAGCTCGAATCCGCAACTCAGGAATCTGGCGCATGAAATGGCCCGTGGAACGGCGCGTGAGGTGGCTCCTGAGAGGGTTCCTGACATGGAAGGGTCGGGCTGATCGCCGTGCGCCCTGCATCGTAACCTTCATCGACGTCGCCGCATCGGTCGCGCTGTACCGCCAGCTGGGCGATGCGGTAGCCGCGCGCCAGATCGCGGCCACCCTGGATGACGTCCGTCGGCGGGCTGCCTTCCACGGGGGGAAACTGGTCAAACGCAGCGGCGACGAACTGCTGTTGGTGTTCATCAGCCCCGATCGCGCCATCGACGCGCTGATTGATATTCAGAACCGCGCTCGCCTGGACCTGCGCATCGGCGCGCATCTCGGCCCCGTTCTGTGGCAGCGGGGCGATGTCTACGGTGACACCGTCAATCTGGCGGCACGTTTGACGGCCATCGCGCGCGCCCGGCAGATTGTCCTGTCACGGCCGGTGTTCGAGGCGATCGATGGCACGCGGAGAAGCAGGTGCGAACGCTTCGAGCGGCTGCGCATCAAGGGCGTCGCAACGCCTCTACCCATCTACCAGCTTTGCTGGGAGGGGGGTGCCGCCACCCACATCAATACCCTTCAGACCACGCTGTTCCCGCCGCCCTCCGCCCCGGTCCTGGAGCTGGTCCTGGAGAGCTTCGGCGAGGGACTCGGGAAAGGAATCGGCACGACGCTGCGCATCGCCGGGGGCCACGATGCGCTGATCGGCCGGGACCCGAGTTGCGATCTGATCATCGACCATCCGCGGGTGTCCCGGTTTCATGCGACCGTGGAGTTCCAGGACGGCCAGTTCCTGCTGCGTGACCACAGCACCAACGGCAGCGTCGTGCAGGCCGACGCGCCCTCCAACAGCCGCGGCGGGCCATCCAGCGGGCCATCTGGCGAGCCACCCAACGGGTACGCCGGCGCGCACCCCTTGCGCAGGGCCACCACACCGCTGCGCGGCCAGGGCGCGGTTCGCTTCGGACACACCGACCCCAGCCGCGCCGGAATCCCCCACGTAACCTTTATGGTCGCGTGAACTCAGCAGTTTCAGCGGCATAGCGGACATGAAAGACGTCACGTTCTGGCTGGAACTGCTCGACGACGACGAGCGTTTCCCATTGACCGGTAACATCACCATCGGGCGCCACCTGGACAACGATCTCGTGGTAGCCGGTGAGGACGTGCGCGACTACCACGCGCGCCTCGAGCTGACTCCCCGCGGCCCGCGCGTGTTCCCGCTGGAGGATGCCAATCTGCTGGTCGACGACGTCGCGGTCGAGGATTTTCGCGACCTGATGCCCGGCGATACGCTGGTCATGGGACAGCATCAGCTCACCTTGATTTCCGAACAATCGGAGCAGTCCATCCACTGGGCGCTACACTCGCCGGACGCATCCGAGGGCCATAAACTGTCCGGCCCTCTGTTGACGATCGGGCGCGGCGATTCCTGCAATCTGCAGATCCTCGAAGGTCATGTCTCACGGCACCACGCCCGGCTGGAAACCATCGGCGACACCGTCTGGCTCAAGGATCTGGGGTCATCCAACGGCAGTTACGTCAACGGTGATCGGCTGGTCGGCGCGGTACGGGTGTTCCACGGCGACGAACTGACCTTCGACATCAGCCGCTATCAGTTGATTGGCGATCATCCGGATTTGACACCGATCCGACCGGTGACGGCCGTTGCGGAGGCGTTTGAGTTCGACCCGGAACTGACGGGCGAGCTTCCGCCGTTGGCGACGCCGATACCGCCGGTTGCGCCGGCCGAAACCGTAGCCCAAGACGAAACGGCCACCGAACACGAGGGACCCTACCTGCTGGGCATCGGTGGCGGGGTTGCCGAGCGTCGCTATCCGCTGAGCCTCGGCCAGCACCTGGTCGGACGTGCCCCCGACGTCGAGATCCACCTCCCCGAGCCCAGCGTTTCGCTACGTCACGCAGAGATCGACGTGCGGGCCGACGGCGTATTCGTCACCAATCTGATCTCCACCAATGGCGTCCAGGTGAACGGCAAGGACATCAGCATCCAACGCTTGGAGCCCGGCGACCAATTGCAACTCGGGCGCGCCGTGCTGGAGTATCGGCTACCTGAAACGGCCGCGAACCAGACCGGCCCCGGCACCTCGAAGCGCACGCTTGCGCTGGCGATCGGGGTCGCGCTGCTGGCCGGCGCGCTGCTCTGGTGGGGACTCGCGAACCTCTGATCGACGCCTGCGCCGTTAACCCATTGAATTCTCCACATCACATCCCTATGCTTCCTCGCCACTTCAAGACAGGCCTTCGCAGGACCCGGTCCTGGCAGGTCCGCGCAGGTGGGTTAAATGGCCGTCAGCATCCCGTTTCGCCGTGAGCTCGAGTTCGAATACGGCCACGTCGACGAGCTATCCCCCAATATTCGCCGGGTAATCGCCAACAATCCCAGCCCGTTTACCCTGTATGGCACGGGCACCTACATTCTTGGCCGGGGCAGCGTCGCCGTGGTCGACCCGGGACCGGCGGATGCAGCGCACATCGAGGCGATCCTGAAGGCGACCGAGGGTGAGCAGATCAGTCACGTGCTGGTGACCCATACCCACGCGGACCATTCACCCGGCTGCCGCTTGCTGCGTGAACACGTCGACGCGCCCACCTACGGCTTCGGCCCGCACGGTTCCGGGATGCTGGAGGAGGGCGTCGCGACTGAGGAGAGCGCTGATCGCGACTTCGACCCCGACGTGAAGGTACGTCACGGCGACATCGTCGAAGGCGACGGCTGGTCCGTGGAATGTGTCTATACCCCGGGCCACACCTCCAACCACATCTGCTATCAGTTGCGCGAAGAACGCGCGCTGTTCACCGGCGATCACGTCATGGGCTGGTCGACAAGCATCGTCTCGCCGCCCGATGGCGACATGCAACGCTACATTGAAAGCCTCCGCCTGTTACTCGATCGGGACGATGCCAGGTACTGGCCCACCCACGGTCCCGCGATCACGGAGACTCATCGGCACGTTGAAGCGTTCATCGAGCACCGGCGCGAGCGCGAAGTACAGATTCTCGACTGCATCCGCCGAGGCATTCACCGGATCGCAGAGATGGTCCCGCAGATTTACCTCGAGATACCCGAGTTCATGTACGGCGCCGCAGGGCGCAGCGTGCTGGCACACGTCGTCTACCTGGTGCAGCGCGACGAGTTGGTCTGCGCTGGCGAGCTGGGCATGGACGTGGACTACCACCTCCGAACCTGATGCGGTGCGCCGTACCTACGGCGTACTACGCTGAGCGCAGCTGCGGCTCCCGGCTGGCACGGATTTCGGTACGCACCTCGGGTTCCGCCAGGGGCAACTGAACCATGATGGCCACCCCTGACCCGTCCACCAGGTTGACGGCGCGCACACTGCCGCCATGGTACTCGGCGATGGTCCGAACCACGTACAGTCCGAGACCGAAGTGCAGGCGGTTCTGCGCGTCGCCGCTGCGGTGCGTCACCATCGAATCGAACAGTGATTCCTCGGCGTCGGCGGGCAACGTCGGACCCCGATTCGCCACGGTGATACGCAACATGTCGCGATGGGTGTCCAGCTGCACTTTGATCGGGGTGTTCGAGCGGTGAAAGTCGACCGCGTTGTCGACGATCTTGTCGAGCATCTGCTCGATCCGATAGTCCGCGACCCGGGCGTAGACCGGAGTTCGCGTGCCGCGGAACACGAAATGCATGTTCTCGTGGGCCAGGTCGCAGTTAGCCACATAGTTTTCGAGCAACTGCTGAATGTCGATGACTTCGAGATCCTCCGCGCCCAGCGCGTCCTCCAGGTTGGCCGCATCCGCCAGGTTCTGGACAATCGCACCAATGCGATTCACGCCGCGCTTCGCACTCTCCAGGTACTTGCTGTCCTTGACCTCGGGTACCTCCTCGGCGAGGTTCTGCAACGACGTGCTCAGGGTGTTCAGGGGATTATTGATTTCATGGCGTAGCGTGCGCGGCATGTTCTCCAGGAACTTGTTGTGCTGGTGCAGTTTCGACAGCATGCCGGAAACGCTGCGCGCCAGATCCCCGATCTCATCGCCGGCATTGATCTCACTGTGCAAGACGCTGGTCTTCAGCCGCCCGTACTGATCGATTGCGGCGCTCGCTTCCCGGCGCAGCTTGCGAATGCGCCAGGCCAGCCGCCCGGCGAACGCCAGCAGTGCGACGAACACCGCCAGCAGGCTCGCCAGCGAAAGGATGATGGCCTGCTCCAGCGCCAACCGCTGGAACGTGAGGATTTCATCGATGTTCTGTTCGACCACCACGGTGCCTAGCACCGTGTCCCTGGACACGATCGGGTGTGCCGCCATGATGATCTCGAGCTCGCCGATCCGCCGCCGCAGCGCGATCGGATCGCCTGCGAGGGAGGCTCTGATGACCTCGTCAGCCACCGCTTGGGTGTCCTCGGTGGGTTGCTCGACATCCCAGTCCTGCCACATCACCAGGCGATGCACGAACGGCCGCATCGCACCGAACCAGCGTTGCGGCGCGTCGAGCCAGCTGCGCTGCGGTTCACGCGTAACCACACCGCGACCGACGTTGCCCGTCTCCGCACGCACCCGGTTCTGAGGGTCGATCACCAGGATGCGCGCGCCGGAATAGCCCAGCCCCTGAATGATGTTCAGCACCTCCGGCGAGCGCAGCACCACCAGATTGAAACTCTCCTTGCCGGCCTTCGGCAGGGTTTGGGTGATAGATCGAATCTCGCGTGTCTCCGGATCGTCCACATCGACATAAGACAAGCCGAAATAGCGCCGCGAACCGAGCATTTCCAGCGGCATGCGGAATTCCAGCTGCAGACCGTCGTCGAGTTCTTCGATGTGACCCTGAACGCGATTGTCCGGCGCGCCTTCCTCGGCGAAGCGCCATTCGGCATCCATCTTGTAGGCGGTGGTCACCCCGCTGCCCGGAAACGTGATGGCGACGCGGCCATCTTCTCCGTCCGCCGCGATGAAGCTCAGCCGCAGATGATCGGCGTTGTCCAGACGCAGGTACTCCGGGTTGCGCATCACCAGCACATCGTCGCGAACGCGGATGAAGGCATGGAGCTGGCCACCGCGTTCGCCAAGGGACAATTCGAAGCCCCCGTCGCTGAGTTGGCCTTCGCCGTCCACCCCAAAGCGCCGCGCGTGAGAGCTGCTCTCGCCCCAATCGCTCATTCGGCCATCGATGCGCACCGGCGCGCGCAACGGCCGGACGTACAGCGCTTCGTAGTCGTCCAGGCTGACCGGGAGATCGTTGAACAGATCCTCACGCCCATTGAACAGCGTTGAAATGCCTTCGGCGGTCAGCAACTGGGCCTGGGATTGACCCTGAACGAGCAGTTGCTCAATCCCCACCAACTGCCGGTAGCTGACCCACGGCACCACCAGCAGCATCAGGCTCCACAGCGCGAGCTTGGTGCTAAGCCGCGGCCCCCTGATCCGATTGAATAGCTTCACGAAGCGATCCAGCGATACCCGAAGCCGTACTCACTTTTGATGCAGGCAAAGTCCGGGTCGACTTTCTCGAACTTCTTGCGGATGTTACGCATGTGCGTGTTGATGGTGTTGTTGGTCACCAGGCTCTGCATGGTGGCGTTCATCAGCGTCTCGTAACTCACCGCGTGGCCTGGAACGCGCACCAGCTTCGCCAACATGCGGAACTCGGTGCCCGACAGGTCGATCCGATCACCGCGCCAGGACACCAGCAGGGCCTCCTGATCGAGGCTCAAATCCCCGATCTGCCGGGCCGTGGCGCTGGCTTGACCGCTGACCGCACTGTTGCGCACCTCGTTGATGCGCAGCAGCGAGGAAATCCGTTCGGCCAGATAGTCCAGCGAAATGGGCTTGGCCAGATAGTCCCAAGCGCCCAGACGCAGTCCGGAGATCTTATCGATCTCGTCGATCCGTTCGGTCAGGAAAATCACGGGCAGCGACGGCGCCTTGGCCAGCAGATCACGGCACAACTGAAACCCGGCATCCACCTCGTCACCCAGGATGATGTCGAGAATCGCCAGGTCCGGCAGTTGCTTCTCGATTCCCTCGAGCGCTTCCTGACGACTGGCATAAGCCGTCACGTCGTAACCCTTCTTGGTGATCGCGTCGGTGTAATTCGAACGCTGATCCGGGTCGTCTTCGACGATCGCGATGCGTTTGGCCATATCCGCCATGCCTGGTTGGTCTGAACGCTATTCTACCGGGATTCGGCGGATGCGGTAGCGTCGCGTACGACTCGCGTGAGGGCCGCGTCACAGGGCAGATGGGGCAGGGTTCACTTGCAATAACCCAACCTCGCGGGCACGCTTTATGGCTTGCTCGCCCGATGACGGTTTCCCGATGCTCGATCAGATCCTCACGGAACTCGCCGCGATGCGCTGGCTCGAAGGGATCGGGCTGGTGTCCGGATTGCTTTGCGTCTGGTTGCTGATCCGGCAGAACATCTGGACCTGGCCCATCGGCCTGCTCTACGCGCTGGTCTCCGTCATGGTTTTCTACCGCGCGCGCCTGTATGCGGACCTTGCCCTGCATGTGTTCTACGTGGGGATGAACGCCTACGGCTGGTATTACTGGATGCGCGGCAACCGTCCGGCCGACGAGCAGGCCCTGCCCGTGACGCACATCGGAACCCGCACGGCCACCTGGCTCGGCGTCGTCGTCCTGCTCGGCACGCTGGTCACGGCCCAGTTGTTGATCCGGCACACCGACGCCGATCTACCCTATTGGGACAGCACCACGACGACCTTCAGCTTTGCAGCGATGTGGATGACGGCGCGCAAGCAGATCGAAAACTGGTACGTGTGGCTGTTCGTGGATGTGCTCGCAACGGGCATCTATCTCTATAAGGGCCTGGATTTTTACGCACTGCTGTACTGCGTCTACATCGGCATGGCGTTTGCGGGGTGGTGGGCATGGCGCCAGTCGATGCTCGTTGCGCAACCGGCCTGACCGTCGTCCTGGTCGGACCGGAGTCCTCCGGCAAAACCACATTGGCGGGTCAACTCGCCGCGCACTACCGCGCACCCTGGGTGGCCGAGGTGGCCCGGGACTACCTTCGGGACCGAGCCGCAGGCCAAGCCCAAGCAGGAGGCCAAGCCGACTACGACGCGGCCGATCTGGAACACATCGCCCGGGCGCAGCTCGACGCCGAGCACCACCTGCGCGCCACACACCCTGACCTGCTGATTCTGGATACGGATCTGCTGGTCATCGATATCTGGTGGCGTGAACGGTTCGGCAGGCCACCGGATTGGTTGATCGAATCGCTGGAAAACGCCGCGCGCGAGCCGCGACGACGCTACCTGCTGTGCGCGCCGGATCTTCCCTGGGAACCCGACCCGCTGCGCGAGAACCCACAAGACCGCCAGCGCCTGTACGAACGCTATCAACGCCGATTGACGGATCTCGGCGCAATCTACCGGGTGAACTCCGGAGCGGGGGCGGGGCGCTCGGTTGCGGCCATCAGCGCCATTGACGGCTGGCTGGGGGCGGCATCCGATAGGCAGACGGACCCGAACTAGCCAAGCGCCGCAATCGCGCTCAGGCTGGTTTCGACCTGGGTCTGCAGTTCCGCGCGCTCGTTGCCGGCACAGCACTCGGCGTATGCCCAGGCATACGAGCCGAGCTGGAACAGCAGCGTGAACTGCCGCAGCCGGTCGGCCGATGGCGGCGCCCGACCGGTGAGTTCGGCATAGTGCTCCAAGGTTTCCCAGCGCGCCTGCGCTGACCAACCCAGCCCTTCGAACATCGTCACCAGATCGTACAGCGGGTCGTTGTTGCCTGCGGTTTCCCAATCGAATACATACCACCGGTCCGCGCCGCGGACCACATTCCACGGATTGAAGTCGTTGTGGCAGCCAACCGTCGCTTCGACATCGAGCTTCAGGTTCTCAACGGCGGCGACGGCGTCCCTGGCGGCCCGGTAACCGGCGACGCGGGCGCGCGACAGATTGGTTTCGATCTGGCGGCGAGGATCGTAGCGTCTGCGCAGGTCCCCAAGCGAGGTGTGCAGGCGTACAGCCAACTCGGCAAGCTCCGCGGATTCCGGCGGTGCGTCCTGAAGCATCGGACCCGACACGAACCGGGTCAGCAGATGACCCTGTGGCAGCTGATAGCCGAGCAACTCCGGTGCCAGATCCTGCGCGGGGCCACAGAGCGTTTCGAGTTCACGGCGGCGTCGCATCGCGGCACCCCTATTTAGCGGGGCATCATTTGGAGGGGCATCCGCACGAGCATTCGGGGTCGTACCAATCCGTAGCGCCAACTCCTGCCCGGCCGCGCTGACGCGGTAGTTGAGATTCGTCCAGCCCTGGGCAAGAAACGCCGCGTTCGTGACCACGACATCGGGGTCACCCAGCAGCGCCGCGAGGATCTCGCGATGCGCAGGCGCCCACGCAGTTTGCCCGGTCACGCCTCAGGCGCTCACTAGAATCGTGCCCGATAACTCGCCGGCGTGCGTTGTGTCCAACGCAGGAACGCACGACGAAAATTCGTCGCTTCGCTGAACCCCAGCAGTTCGGCGATCTCCTGGGTCGACAGCGCCGTGGTGCTCAGATAGTCGATTGCGATGCGGCGGCGAACCTCATCCAGAATGGCCTGATACGATGTCTGCTCCATTGCCAGCCGCCGGCGCAAGGTCCGCGTGCCCATTCGAAAGTGGCGTGCGGCGCGATCCGCGTTGACCAGGTTGCCGGGCGAGGCCAGCAGGAAATGGCGCACCTGATTGGTCAGACTGTCGTCGCGGTCGATCTCCGCCAGCAGTTCCTGACAGGATCGTTCAAACAGCACCGCCGAGTCTGCGTCCGCCTGTACCAGCGGCAGGGCCAGCGCGCTGGCGTCAATCTCGAACCGACACACCGGCTGGTCGAAGCGCATCGGACAATTGAAGGTCTCTCGATAACTCAGCAGATGCGCCGGCCTCGGGTAGCTGAAGTCGACGTGGCGGGCCGGAACCTCGCGGCCCACCAGCAGCCGCAGCAGCGCGGGAAAGGTCGAAAAGATCTCCTCGATCACCAGCCGCAACGGCCCGGCCTCCAGATCGAACGTGTTCTCGGCGGTAATGGACAATCCCTCCGAGTGCCAATCGAAGAACAAACCGCAGAGCGGGCCGGCGGTTCGGTAGTACTTCACGGCAATCTGGATGGCTTGATCGAGGGTTGGGCTCGACATCATTGCGTAGCCGAGCATTCCGTACGAAGCGATGCTGAATCCAGGCCCCGCGAAGGCGAAATCGGCGGGCAGCGAGTGTTGCAACAGGTTTCGGTGCAAAGTGATGTGGTCGGCGTAGCTGATCCGCCCGCCGGGGGTGGTCAGCGCGGCCTCGTCGATTTCGGTTCCTGCCAGCATTTCGACTGGATCGATGCCCAGTGCTTGTGCCTGGTCGAGCAACGTCTTGATGTTGCGCGCAGGTACGCCAAGCGTGGCCAGTCTCGAATTTAAGCGGCCGCGGGTCATGATTTTAGCCATGGTCACGAGAAGCTTAGTACAGAAAGCCAAATGTCCGAAATTGATCACAAATTGTCAAGAAGGAACCTTTTACTTGCGCGCGTCGCGCGTAGGATTGCGGCTTCGGAAATCCCAAACCCAACTATCCAGAAAGGACGCATTGCATGTCGATCACCTATGTCGAAGCTACCCCACGGAAGATCCGGGTGTTCGACGGCGAGAACATTCCTGCGCCGGATACCGGTGAGCCGATGACCCCGGACCAGGTCCGGCACGTCGCCGAAATCTTCAACACACCGCTCACCGGCGCGTACAACTGGGATTACCACGTAGCGGACGATCGCATCCACAAGCTCTACGAACTCGGCAAGGAGCTGAACTGGAACGGCAGCCTCGACGTGCACTGGGATCAGACGCCCGACTGGCAGGACGCGCCGCCGATGACCGAAGCGCGCAAGCACGAACTGCTGGATGAAAACCCCTGGAACGGCTACGCCCCCTGGGATGCGATGACCGATGAGCGCAAGCTCGAATTCGTGCGCCACGATCAGGCCTGGTCGCTCAGCCAGTTCCTGCACGGCGAGCAGGGTGCGTTGCTGGTCGCCTCGCAGTTGACGTCGTGTGCGCCCAGCTTCAACGCCAAACTCTACGCCGCCTCGCAGACCTTCGACGAAGCGCGCCACGTCGAGGTGTTCAACCGCTATCTGCAGACCAAGATCGGCATGAGCTATCCAGTCAACCGCGGCCTGAAGGACCTGCTCGACAAGGTCCTCACCGACAAGCGCTGGGATCTGAAGTTCATCGGCATGCAGATCATCCTCGAAGGATTGGCTCTGGCCGCGTTCCATCAGGCCAGTGACGACACCAAGGATCCGGTACTCAAAGAGCTGCTGTATCTGGTGATCCGTGACGAGGCGCGGCACGTCACCTTCGGGGTGAACTACCTCGAAGAATTCGTAAAGACCCTGAGCGACGAAGAGCGTGAAGACCGCGCTCAGTTCGCCTACGAGGCCTGTATCGTCAGCCGCGACCGGCTGATCGGCACAGACGTATTCCGCTACTTCGGCTGGGATGTCGACGAGACGCGCGACAAGCTGGTTGAGCTCGGCCTGAACGCCAACTTCCTGAACATGCTGTACGCGCGCATCATCCCGAACCTCAAGCGGATCGGCCTGCTGACCGACAAGATCAGACCGAAGTTCGAAGAAATGGGCGTGCTGGACTACGAAGATCTGTCGACCGACGGCGACATCGACTGGCGCGAACTCGAAAAGCCCCTCGACCTGCAACAGATCGCCTAACCCAAGAATTGGACATCCATCAAAGTTCGGGACACCCATCCAAGAATTGGACATCCATCAAAGTTCGGGACACCCATCCAAGATGATGGGTGTCTTCGACGGTCTTCCTGGTAGCTGATCACCGGAACGACTTCGCCGACGCCCAGCCCCTATAATCGGCGTCCATGGACCTGACCCTGAGCCGATTCGTCGCAGCATTGCGCAACGCGGAGGTGCGTGTATCCCCCGCAGAAACGCTCGACGGGCTGGACGTGCTGCGCAAGATCGGAATTCACGACCCCCACCTGCTGCGCAGTGCGCTGAGTCTGACCCTGGCCAAGAGCCGCGAAGAAAAACGCCGTTTCGAGGAGTGTTTCGAGCGGTTCTTCGTGGAACTGGCATTTCGTAGTCCCGTAAAACGCAGCTTCTTCAAATCGCTCAATCGTGATCAAGCGTTGGCTGACCTGGCCGAGCGACTCAGCGGCAAAACGCACGCGGCGGTCGCCGAGGTGTTTCACAACGATCGCGCCGGATTGGCGGTTCGCGTGGAAGCCGCCGCACAACTCGGCGGCATCGACGAGATGCGCAGCCTGCGCGACAAGCCCCACTACGCAGCTTTGATCCTGAAAGATCTCGGCGCGCCGGAGATCGATGCGTTGCTGGCGGACGAAGACGCTGCACTGGATCGCGATACCGCGCACGCACTGCGTTACGTACGCCACTATCTCCGGCAGGAGATCCATGAATTCGTCAACACGCGCTATCGGTTGACGGTCGATGCGTCCGGCAAGAAGGCGATACTCGACGCTGCCCTGACAGGCAATCTCACCCACATCCCGCCCGAATACTATGCGGACGTGCAACGCGTGGTCGAAAAACTCGCCCACCAGCTGGCCAAAGGGCACAAGCGTCGGCGCCGCCGCGCGCGTCGCGGTGTGCTCGACATCAAGCGCACCCTGCGGGGCAACATGGGCTACGACGCGGCGTTGTTCAAGCTCGAGTGGCGGCGCAGGAAAACCGAAAAAGCCACGGTGTTCGCGATTTGCGACGTCAGCGGTTCGGTGTCCCGGGTCGCTCGGTTTCTCCTGCTACTGCTCTACAACCTCACTGACGTGCTGCCGCAGGTGCGCAGCTTCGCCTTTTCCAATCGCCTGGGGGAGGTGACGGACCTGTTCCGCAGTCAACCGGTGGAGGTCGCCATCGAGGAAGTGCTGTTCACCTGGGGCAAGGGCAACACGGACTATGGTCATGCCTTCCTCGACCTGCGCGAGCTGTGCCTCAACGACATCGATCATCGCTCGACGGTGATCATTCTGGGCGATGCCCGCAACAACTACTACGACCCGCATCCAGAGCGCCTGAAGGAGATAGCGCTGCGCGCCAAACAGGTGCTGTGGTTGAATCCGGAAGAACGAGAGGACTGGGGGGAGGGCGACTCGGAGATGCCCCGCTACGCGCCGCACTGCTTCCGGGTCAGCCGGTGTAATTCATTGAGCGATCTCGAACGCTTTGCCGACAGCCTGATCATGACCCAGCGTTGAGGGGCCTCTCGGCCACTGATGTCGGGGTGCTGCTCGCCGCGACCCTGGTAGTTACGGTAGTCGGGCGTGCACTGGCCGGTCGGGTGCGGACCCGTCGCGACTTCTTCGAGGCGGGCGGTTCGCTCCCGTGGTGGGCCGTATCATCCTCGATCATCGCCACTGTGGTCAGCTCGGTCACCTTCATCTCGGTACCCGCGGCGGTGTTCCGCGACGGCGGCAATCTCGGCTACGTCCAGGTGCTGCTCGGGCTGATGCTCGGCACGATTCTGCTGGCGCGCCTGGGAATCGGCGATGTCCGCAGCTATGCCAACGGCTTCGTGGCGGCCGCGGCAGCGGTGGCGCTGATGAGTTACACCGACGTCGGATTCTTCTGGTGGTGTCCCGGCTCTGCGCTGGTGATGATGGTGATGGTCGCAGGCGTACAGCGCAAACCAATCGAACCGTCCGGGCCTGTGCTCTAGTTGATGCCGACCACGTAGGACATGCTCGGGCCGATCTCCCGATGCAACACGAGGTCGGCAATCTCATCCAGCGGCGTCGGCTCGCGATTGACGATCACCAGACCGGCGCCGACCTGTTTGCCCAGCACCGGCAGGTCCGCGGCCGGAAACACCACCAGCGACGAGCCAATGACGACGAACAAATCGCACTCCAGGGTCACCGCTTCGGCGCGACGAACTTCCTCCACCGGCATTGCCTGACCGAACGAAATCGTCGCCGACTTGATGATGCCGCCGCAGGCCGAGCAGGGCGCCACACGTCCCGTCGCCTCGAACTGCGACTCGAGATCCGCCATCTCGTAGCGCATCTCGCACTGCAGGCACTTGGCGTACGTACTGTTGCCGTGCAGCTCGATGATCTGATCGGCGGGGATGCCCGATTCCAGATGCAGGTTATCGATGTTCTGGGTGATCACCGCGGTCGCCTTGCCGGATTCGATCAACCGCGCGCAGGCTTCATGGCCCTTATTCGGCACTGCGTTCTCGATGGTCCGCTCGGCGGAGAAGCGGCGCGACCAGGATTCCTGTCGCACATCTTCCGAGTCGAGGAAATCCTGAAATTCAATGGGTTTGATCTTGGTCCACAAGCCGGTGCCCGGGCTGCGAAAGTCCGGAATGCCCGATTCCGTGCTGATCCCCGCGCCGGTGAACAGCACCACGCGCTGGGCATCCTCCAGCATCTGCGCGAATCGATCCAGATCCTCCATCGGCACAGATTAAATCAGGACATCCATCGTTTGCCAGATTTGGACATCCATCAAAGTTCAGGACACCCATCATAAAATTGGACATCCATCAGAGTTCAGGATACCCATTAGAAATTGAACGTCCGCCAAAGATAATGGGTGTCCCAATCTCCGATGGGTGTCCTGAACTTTGATGGATGTCCAAATCTTGTAAGCTGGCGCGATGGATACGCTGGAATTCTTCTTCGACTGCTCGAGCCCGTGGACCTACCTCGCCTTTGAAAATATCCAGAAGCTCGACCTCCCTATCGAAATCGATTGGCGGCCGTTTCTGGTCGGCGGGGTGTTCAACGCGGTCAACGATAGCGTCTATCAGAACCGCGACAACCCCGTGCCGGCGAAAGCGCGCTACTACGCCAAGGATCTGGCGGATTGGGCGCGCGTGTCCGGGCTCACCATCGGTCAACCAACCGTGTTTCCCGTCAACAGCGTCAAAGTCATGCGCGGCGCCTTCGTGGCGTTGGAGCGCGACGTTCTGGTTCCCTATGCGCGCGCCGCGTTCCAGCGTTACTGGAGTGGGCTCGAGGATATCTCCCAGGACGAGGTGGTGACGCAGATCGCCGAGGAGGCCGGCCTGAACGCTGCCGAGTTCTTCGAGAAGATTACCTCCCCGCCGTATAAGGACAAGCTTCGCGCGAACACCGAGGAATTGATCGAGCGAGGCGGCTTCGGCTCACCGACGCTCTATCTGAATGGAGACGACATGTACTTCGGCAACGATCGATTGCCGTTGCTCGAAGCACGTCTGAGCGGTCGGTAACCCGCTAGTTCTCGAATTCGTAGCGGATCCTGAGCCCTATCTGCATTGGCGCCACCACGTTCTTATAATAGCGACGCACGTTCACGGAACCACCATTGA
>SMWF01000018.1 GCA_004357385.1 Gammaproteobacteria bacterium
TCGATCGCGTCGGGCAACGGGTCGTACCCTCGAATCAGCAGACTCGTCGCGCCCAGGTCGTAGTAGGCCACCATCGCGTCGGCGACCGTTTCCGGTGTGCCGACCAGGGCGGTTGAATTACCACGCGCTCCGGTAGCTTCAGCCAACGCGGTATAGAGGCAGGTATCGTGAACCTCCTTCGCGGCCGCCGCATCCAACAGTCGTTGGGACCCCACGTTTTCGGGGCCAGATCCTTTGCGGTCTCCAACGCGTTGCTTGATTTGGCGGAGAATGTCCCGCGCTCGATCCCAGGCCTGGCCTTCCGTCTTGCCGAGAATTGGACGCGTCGAGACGCTGAACGTAATGGCGTTGCCGTTCGCCGCCTCACGCACTCGTCCCATGAATTCCTTTGTTTCTGCGAGCGGCTCACCCCACAGCATGAAGACGTCGATGTACGGCGCGAGGCAGGCAATCGCGGCATCAGATCCACCGCCGCCATACAACGGGATCCGGGGTCGTTGCGTACAGCGGATCTCTGAATACGCCCGCTCTACCTGATAGAACTCCCCAACGTAGTCGAAGGGTTGCGGGTCAGTCCAAGTTTGCATGAGGATTTGCACGTACTCCTCAGTTCGACGATAGCGTCCCGCATGATCGGTGTGGTCGCCGTCTTTGGCTTGATCCGCATCACTGCCACCCGAGATCAGATGACAGGCCAATCTGCCGCCGCTCAGCTGGTCCAGTGTGGCAAGTTTGCGTGCCGCGAGTGTTGGTGCCACGAAACCGGGCCGGTGAGCCAACAACAACCCTATCCGTTCGGTGACGGAAGCCGCATGCGCGCCGATCAGGAAGCCATCCGGTGCGTCTGAAAAGTAACCGACCAGGACACGATCGAAGCCTGCGTTCTCGTGGATCCGGGCGGTTTCGGCGACCACCTCCGGATCGAAGGGCGGGCCCACGGGCGAGATGATTTCCGATGCGACGCGGGGCGCGATCCAGCCGATCATTTCAACGGGCACGGACGTGCATCCTTCTCAGATCGACAGATCCTTCAGGTTGTAGTCGCGCACGACGCGGTCAAAGGTGACTTGGTCGAACCGAAACTCGTCTTCCTGCCCGTCGAATGGTTTGTAAACAAACGGCGTTTCTTCTGGAAACCGTTGTGCGCGCGCGTCGATGGCCACCTGAATGACGCTCGAACGTTCGAAGATGCGCTGCTCGTCGTACACCTCATCCGCCGTTTGACTGAGCGCGCCGCGGGCGCCCAGCACCGAGGATCGGCGGTGAAAACCGAAGGTCAGCGAAACGCGCAGATCCGGGGATGTGTTGGCAAAGGAACCGTGCACGACCTGACGGTTGGCGATTGTTACATCGCCTGGGTTGCACAGCAGCGGTACTACTCCGGAGACTTGTTCCGATCCACCGTTCTGGGCGACCAGCGCCTTGATGTCGATGCGTCCGAGCTTGTGGGTCCCGGGCAGCACCCAAAGGCAGTTGCGAGCCGTGCAGGCATACAGCTGGACCTGAAAGTTGAAGCCATGGATTCCCTCGTCCCAATCGGGTGAATCCCAGTGAGTGACTCCATCCTGATGCCACGATACCGACCCGCCCAGTCCCGGCAGCTTGACGAAGGTGGCATCGTTGTAGGGCACAAAGTCTTCGCCATTGATCGCCTCGGCGATCGCCAACAGGTGCGGATGGCCGTAAAGACGCAACCCTGACGGCATGGTCTGGCACATTCCGTTGAGCAGGTGCACGATCTCGGCCGGTGCATCGGCGGGTGGGAGAGGCTGAGCCATTTTCGTCGGGTGCCGCCCGCTCAGGGCCTTGGTACCGCCCCACGGATCCGACAGCGGCTTGATAAAGAGGTACGGGTTCCTCGCGAACTCCCGTCCGTAAGCCGGCCTGCCTTTCTTGTCGAGTTTGGCGTCCGGAGCCGTGGGCGCGTGCTCCAACAGGTAATCGATGTCGGCGCGGAGTTCGTCGAGCTCGGCGTCGGCGATCACGCCTTCAAAGACATAGAAGCCGTGTTCCCGGAACGCCTCGAGAATATCGGGGTGGAGTTTGCCATCAGAGGCGAAGCGGACGGGCCCGCGATTGCCCAGACGCAAGGCCTGCTCGGTGCCTGCCTGGACGTAATCGGTCATGCCTGCTGCGTGTTGCTGTGCGGTCGGCACTGCGGGCGCTGCGACGGTTGAATTCATGGTGGACTGACCCTTCATGGGCAGATAGACACGCGGACCCTGTTACTCAATATACTACCGCCATCATGCCCTTTGGACGCCCCTGTCTTAAGCAGTCGAGGTTCTGGAACATCAAAGCAATGAACGATCGGACATACCAACACATTCTGTATGAAGTGGACGGCGGCAAAGCGCGTATTACGCTCAACGAACCCAAACGACGAAACGCGCTGTCCATCGCGATGGTTGAAGAATTGCGCGATGCATTGTGGGAAGCCGACGACGACAAGTCTGTGCATTGCGTGATCTTACGTGGCGCCGGGCCAGCGTTTTGTGCTGGTTACGACCTCACGCCTGGCCAGAAAGGTCGTGAAGATGACGGGATTGATCGTCGTGCGGGACGTGGAATGGATGATGACGCCTGGATGATCGAGCGCTTTCAGCGGAGCCTGCGCACGCTCTGGGAGATGCATAAGCCTTCGATCGCGCAGATTCACGGCCATTGCCTTGCCGGCGGCACCGACCTGGCCCTGTATTGCGATGTGCTGATCGCTGCAGACAATGCCAACATTGGTTATCCAGCGCTGCGTAATATGGGCGCCGCGCCAAACCAGCTGTGGTTGTACCACTGCGGTCCGCAATGGACCAAACGCCTGTTGTTGACCGGCGATACGGTGAGCGGGGAAGACGCCGCGCGCATCGGCCTGGTCCTGAAATCGGTACCCGAGCACCTGTTGGAAGCCGAGGTGGAGGGCCTGGCGGATCGCCTCACGTTGATCGATCCTGAACTGCTATCGGCGAACAAACGCATCATCAACCTGGGCATGGAGCTGATGGGCGCACACACGCTGCAGCGCCTGGCTGCAGAAAACGATGCCCGTGCGCATACCACGCAGGCGGCCCGACAAGTGTTCAAGAAGATAGCGGCCGAGGGCGTCAAGCAGGCCGTAACAGAGCGCGATGCCCCGTTCGGTGATGGTCGCGCCCGTGTCGTCGGGCCGGAACTGCGAGACGCCGAGGGCAGGCTGCTGCCACTCACCGATTGACCATGGGCAGAGTAACCATAGAAGGGAGCTTTGGACGCTATGACTGAAGATATTTCGAACTGGACCCTGACCGGCTTGGTGCAGCGTCAGGCGGAGGCCCTTGGCGAGCGTGAGTTCATGTCGTTTGAGCACGGCACGACGCTCACGTTTGCCTCGCTTCACCGTGACAGTGACCGACTCGCCCGTAATCTGGCGAGCTTCGGCGTGGTGCCGGGCGACCGGGTCATGGTGATGCTCAAGAACCGCATTGAGTTCATGCTGGCCATGTTGGCCATCATGAAGCTGGGCGCCATTTTCGTGCCCATCAATACAGAGCTTAAGGGCTCCTTCCTACAGCACCAGATGCGCAACGCCGAGCCCCGCGTGATCTTCCTCGATACCGATTTAAGTGATGCCTTCGATGCGGTTGAGGGCGGCAATGAAAACCTTACCGCCGTTGTCTATGTGGCAGGCGATGTGCCCGATCAGCGTCCCGTCGTCTTCACCGGGCTGGAGGTCATGACGTTCGAGACTTTTTCCGAACTGGCCGGTGTGCAGGATGATGTGCTGGTCACGCCGCAACCTCACGACATCGCCTGCATCATGTACACGTCCGGCACTACGGGGCCGTCCAAGGGTGTCCTGATGCCGCACGCCCATTGTTATCTGTTCGGCCACGGCATGGTCCAGACCCTGGAGATGACGGAACAGGATTGCCAGTATGTCTGCATGCCCTTGTTCCATGCCATGGGCCTGTTGTTGCAGGTCCTCAGTTCCCTGATCACCGGCTCCAAGGTTTTTTGCATTGAACGCTTTTCGCCAGCCCGTTGGCTCGATGACATACGTGCTAGCGGCGCCACGGTCACCAATGCCCTGGGCGTCATTCCCGAATTCATCTTCCGCACACCGGCAACCGATCACGACCGCGATCATAAGCTGCGTACCGTCATGGCCGTCCCGATCGCAGCGGAGTGGGGCGAGGCCATGGAGCAGCGCTTCGGCTTCAAATTCATGCAGGGTTACGGCATGACGGAGGTCAATCTTCCGTGCTACACGAAACCCGACGACCCCCTGTTGCCGGGCATGGCGGGGCATGTCCAGGACGATTTCTTCGAAGTCTGCATCGTCAACACCCAGACCGATGCCCCTCTGCCCCAGGGCGAAATCGGCGAAATCGTCGTCCGTCCAAAAGTACCGTTCTGTTTCGGCCAGGGCTATTACCGGATGCCGGAAGTCACCGTCGAGGCCTGGCGTAACTTGTGGTTCCACTCCGGCGATGCGGGCTATTTCGACGCCCAGGGCCGTCTGTATTATGCCGACCGGATCAAGGACCGTATCCGCCGGCGCGGCGAGAACATTTCCAGCTTCGAGATTGAACAGGTTCTGAACGACCATCCCGACATCCTGGAAAGTGCCGTGGTCGGCATCCGGGTCGAAGGGGCGGGCGGCGAGGACGAGGTGAAAGCCTATATTGTCACCGAGGGTGGTCGCGACATCGACAACGTTGCCTTGCTGGATTATTGCGCCGAGCGTATTCCCCGCTTCGCCGTACCCCGGTATATCGAGGCGGTCGAACTGGTACCGAAAACCGCCACGGGTAAAATCCAGAAAGAACCGTTGCGCCGGGCCGGTGTTACGGCCAACACCTGGGACCGGGAATCCGTTGGCTATAAGCTTGCCCGGCGAGTGTAAAACCTGCGAGCAAATCATGACCCAATCGGACGAACGTGATACCCGGCCGTCCCGACCCGAAGTCGCTCTGATCGTGGGGGGTGGGCCCGGCATCAGCGCCAGCTGCGCGCGGCTGTTCTCGACGGAGGGCATGAAAGTTGCCGTCGCGGCACGAAACCCCGACAAACCGGTCCTCGAACAGCTTGAGCAGGAGCACGGTGTTCGCCGCTATGCCTGCGACGCGGGGGAACCAGAGGCCGTGGAGATTCTCTTCCAGTCGGTGACCGATGACCTTGGCAGCCCCACCCTGGTGGTGCACAACATCGATGGACGAATGGCGGATATCTTTCGCAAGGACATCACCGAGGCCAACCCGCGCCTGGTGCGCGAGGTTCTCCTGAATTCGTCGTTCAGTGCATTTCTGGTGGGTCAACAGGCGGCCAAAGGCATGCTGTCGAAGTCACTCGATGCCAGCGGTCACAGGGGCACCATCATCTTTACCAACGCCAGCGCAGCGCTCAAGGGGTATCCGAAAAGCGGTGCGTTTGCGATGGCCTCTCACGGCAAATCGGGACTCGCGCAGAGCATGGCGAGGGAATTGATGCCGCAAGGGATCCACGTTGTCCACGTACCAATCGATGCAGCCATCGGCTGGACCCAGGATGACGGCAGCCGCTCGCACCGCCTCGCCGGCACCACCGTGGATGACAACATGGCCGATCCCGACCTCATCGCGGACACCTACCTGCATCTCCATCGGCAACACCGGTCGACCTGGGCGTTCGAGGTGGTGCTGCGGCCGTGGGTGGAGAACTGGTAGCTAGCTACTGGTTTTGACCGTTTTCACCGCACGTCGGTCGGGCGAATTCACCAAAGAGCTAGCCAGGAGCGCGTGCGAATATGTACGGATCAAGGGTCTCCTGCGCTTTGATGCGGTACTTGTGCCATCGACCTCCGCCGTAGTACGCGAGGCTTCCCGGCTCCGCCTCGCCATGCCCGTTGTAGTAGGAAATGCAATCCCGTAGGGGACGCGTGGTGACGTCAGCGGCTCGGCAGTGCTCGGCGTACTCGTTTTCCGGTTCCTTCTCGATGTCGACGATTGCCGCGCCCTGGTCTCGCATCGTCTTGAGCATCCACAGGATGTAGTCGGCGTGTTCCTCGATCGCATTCGTGAAGTTGAAGCTCCCGCCGCCGCCCTGGGGGCCCGACACGATGAACAGATTTGGAAAACCGTTGCTGTGAATGCCGAGAAACGTTTTGGTACCTTCTGACTGCCACTTCTGTTGCAGGGATCGCCCGTCACGACCAACGATCATGTTGAACGTCGACGTTGCCATCCACTGAAATCCCGTGGCGTAGATCAGCACGTCCAGCGGGTATTCCGTCCCGTTGTGCACGACTCCATGCTCATTGATCCGGGTTACGCCACGAGGCGCGGTATCGACCAGCGTTACATGAGGCTGGTTGAAGGTCGGCAGGAACTCATCGTGAAACGTCGGTCGCTTGCAGCCGTATGGGTAATAGGGCTTCAGCGCTGCTGCAGTCGCCGGGTCTTCGACGATGGCATCAACTCTGGCACGAATCTGCTCCATGATGCGAAAGTTGGTGTTCAACTGCTTCTCGATCAGCTCCTCCGGGGAAATTTCTCGCGCGTGGTGTTTGCGCTCTTTGAAGTCCGGGACTTTGCCGGCCAGATAATCATCGTTCGCCCTCATGGCGGTTCGACCGGCCGAGATTTTCGCAAACCGTGCGCGTCTGGCCCGGGCCCAACCGGGTTCCTGGGACCAGAGCTCGATTTCTTCCTGGGTCGTCTCGCGCTGATCGCGCACGTCGATGGAGGAGGGCGTGCGTTGAAAGACGTAGAGTTCGTCCACGACTTTGGCAATCTCCGGAATCACCTGAACCGCCGTGGCGCCGGTGCCGATGATGCCTACGCGCTTGCCTTTCAAATCGATGTCGTAGTCCCATCGGGAGGTGTGGAACGAAGCGCCTTCGAACGTTTCCATCCCCTTGATTCGAGCCAGCTTCGGGGTGGTCAGGATGCCGTTGGCGAGCACCACGAACCGTGCCCGCATCGCATCGCCTCGATCCGTCGTGACCGTCCACCGTCCCGTCGTTTCATCCCACTCGGTCGATTCGACCGTCGTGTGGAACAGGCAGTGGTCGTAGAAACCGAATTTCTCTGCCATATTCTGGCAGTACTCCATGATTTCGAACCCGGACGCGAACTTCATCGTCGGCATATAGCCCATCTCCTCCAGCAACGGGAGATAGCTGTAGGACTCGACGTCGCAAGCGATTCCGGGGTATCGATTCCAGTACCAGGTGCCCCCGACGTCGCCGCCTTTCTCGCAAAACCGGACGTCTTCGAACCCCGCTTCGCGAAGCCTGTACCACAGCAGCAGCGCTGCAAAGCCGGCACCCACCACCAGAATCTCGCACTCGTCGGTAAGCGCCTCTCGCGGGACTGGGTCCGACGAGTACACATCTTCCAGGTATCTGCTGAACTCGCCCTCCATCGCCATGTAATCAGCAGCGCCTCTTCTCAACTCTTTGAACTCGCGGTACTTCGCCTGTTCTTCCGCGTTGAAGACTGCCCCGGGTGGAGGTGCTGGCAGCGTCGTGAGCGACTCGTCGGTGACGACTGAGTACCCCTTGCCGGTGATTTTATCGTTCGCCTGGGCGGCGCGAGTGTCAAAGGTCTTTAAACCGCTATCGGGATCTATTTTGATCGACATAAACTTTTCTAACCTTTTAAGCGGACGCGACGTTCAGGAGACGCCGCGGGACTGGCCTTCCCAATAGGGTACGCGCAGGTCTTTCTTCAGGATCTTACCGGACGGATTGCGGGGTATCGCCGCCATCCAGTCGACCGACGTCGGGCACTTGTAGCTTGCCAGATGTTGCCGGCAATGTTCGATGATGGCCTCTTCCGTAAGGTCGGCGTCTTTTCGTGTGACGATCGCCTTCACGGTTTCACCCCAGCGCTCGCTCGGCACGCCGATCACCGCAGCGTCCGCAATGCCGGGGTGTTTCATCAGCGCATTCTCGACCTCCGCGGGGTAGATGTTCTCGCCGCCGGAGATGATCATGTCCTTGACCCGGTCGTGGATGAAAAGGTAACCGTCCTTCAGGTAGCCGGCATCGCCGGTACGCAGCCAGCCGTCCTCGGTGAGGGTCTCGCGCGTCGCATCGGGGTCACGCCAGTACCCTTTCATGTTGTGCCGGCCGCGGATCCAGATCTCGCCGACTTCGCCGTCGGCTTGCGACCCGCCGGTGTCGGTGTCGACGATCTTCAGTTCAGTGCCGGGGGGCGGGCGGCCGCAGGAGCGAAGGAGATGCGCGCGTGGGCCACCCGGATCGTGGTCCTCGGGCGGCAGCAGCGTGCCGACGCCGGTGGTCTCGGTAAGTCCGTAGCCCTGCATGAAATCGCAGCGGAATGTGTCCATCGCACGGATGAGCACTTCCTCGGTGATGGGCGATGCCCCGTAAAGGATGAGTTCGAGGCTATCAAAATCGATCGCGTCGATGCCGGGCGCCTCCAACATGAACTGCAGCACCGCTGGAACGAACATCGCGTGGGTGACGCGCTGCGCCGGGATCAGCTTCAGGATCAGGGGAACGTCGACATCGCGCAGTATGACCGTTCGGGCACCGAAGTACTGGCCGACGACCCCCCAACCGCTCCCGGCGATGTGAAACAGCGGCATACACACCAGATTCACGGTCGACTCGGACATGCGGTAAAGGTTATGGCCTTCCTCCAGAAGGCCCAGAAAGTTGTCGTGGGTCAGCTCGACGCCCTTCGGCAGGCCGGTGGTTCCCGACGTGTAGAGCTGATAACACGTGGCACCCGGTTCGATCGTGACGCCAGGATCGTCGTCAGCGTGGCCGCTGAGCCACTGCTCGAACGTGCGGTGTCCCGAATCCCCAGCGTCCCCCAGGACGACGATCGTCTCCATGGCCTCGAGGTTCAGCCGATTCAGGAGGCCCAGGAACTCCGTTCCGATCACCAACACCTTTGCCTCGCTGTTGTCCAGGATGTACTGGATCTCCGGCGGCGCCAGGCGCCAGTTGACCGCTACGGTCACGGCGCCCAGCTTCGCTCCGCCATAGAGATAGATGAAATATTCCGGCACGTTCTTGTCTAGAAAGGCGATGCGATCCTGATTACCGACACCGGCGGCCGCAAGGGCCGCAGCGGCCCGATTCGCATCGGCGTCGAGTTCGCGGAAGGTCCAGGACCGCCCGTCTTCGGCGTTCACCAGAGCTTGCTTCTCGCCCCGGGTCTGTGCGTGGTACCGCAGGATATCCGGCAATGTATGGATGCTCATTTCGACCTCCCTGGGTCCCGGACGAGTCTGGGCTCTAATCTACCAGGGCAGCAACGTGCCGTCTGCGTGGCGGAATTCGGGCGGCGTGTCCGGACCCAGCCGATCCATCTGTGACACCAGGCCTTCGGCGGCCTCGGTCGGCTTCGTGAACTCATCCCAGTTCGGTGCGCCCCTGGTCATCGCGGTCGCAACCGTGCCGGGGTGCAGCAACACGACCCGGATGCCTCGGGGTTCGAGTTGATGATGGAGGTTCACCCCCAGCATGTTTGCCGCCGCCTTCGACATCCGATAGCCATACATTCGGCCGCTGCCGTTGTCGCCGATCGAGCCCATACGACTGGTGACAATCCCAACCCTGCCGCCGGGCTGCAGGTTGGCTTCCAACGCGCAAATGGTGCGAAGAGGCCCGAGTGCATTCAGGTCGTAATCGGCAAGCATCTGCGCGTAGTCGAATTGGGCCCAGCGATCGAACGAACCCCGGCCCGCAACGTGCACCAGCACATCGATCGGGTGATCGGTCAAGGCCGTGGCGAGCTGCTGCACCGCGTTATCGTCTGTGACGTCGATGTTCGGCACTACTCGAACGTCATCCTCCAACTCGGTGCCGCCTTCGAGGCAGACCGCGATGACCGCGTCGCCGCGTCGGTGATAGACGTTTGCCATTGCGGCACCGATCCCTCGGTCGGCACCTATGATCACGACGTTGTTCATCGTAAAGTTCCCTCCCGCGTTGGCCATCGAGCGCCGATGCTCAATGGTACGAAAAGAAGCGCACAGTTTCCGCGGAAACCTGTTCACCAACGGAGCAACCATGACGAAAAGATCGAGTTACGCGCCCCCGAAAGTCTGGGAATGGACGTCCGAGAACGGTGGTAAATTCGCCAACATCAACCGGCCAGTTGCGGGTGCCATGCGCGAGAAGGAGTTGCCCGTTGGCGAGCACGCACTGCAACTCTATTCGCTCGCCACGCCGAATGGCGTGAAAGTGACGGTACTGCTGGAGGAACTGATTGAGCTCGGGATAAGTGACGCTGAGTACGATGCGTACCTCATCAATATTGGCGAAGGAGATCAGTTCGGCAGCGGGTTTGTCGCAATCAATCCCAATTCCAAGATTCCGGCCCTGCTCGATCGAGGTACGTCTCCCCCGACCCGCATCTTTGAATCAGGCGCAATCCTTCTCTATCTGGCAGAGAAGTTCGACGCGTTCCTTCCGAAGGAACCCGCGGCGCGCGCGGAATGCATGTCCTGGCTGTTCTGGCAGATGGGTAGCGCCCCGTACCTCGGGGGCGGCTTCGGCCACTTCTATGCCTATGCGCCGGACAAGATCGAATACTGTATCGATCGCTATGCCATGGAAACCAAGCGTCAACTCGACGTGCTGGATCAGAATCTATCCACGCGACAATTTCTGTGCGGCGACGAATACACGATCGCGGACATGGCCAACTACGCTTGGTACGGTGCACTGGTCTTGCACAACATCTACGACGCGGCGGAGTTCCTCGACGTGGCGTCGTACACCAACGTGGTGCGCTGGGCGACCGAGATAGAAGCCCGCCCGGCCGTCCAGCGCGGCCGGAGGGTCAACAAACCCTGGGGTCCCGAAGAACTACAGGTGGTTGAACGGCATAGCGCGAGTGACTTCGACTAGCGGCGCACCGGCAACTTCACTGATCGTATTTTCGGTAGGTCCGTGACGTCTGCATGACAGGATCGAGCAACGACAGGTCACCCGCTTCGATGGTGTTACCCGTGGGGAAAGGCGGCCCCGCGGCCATTCCAATACCCTCCAGCACCCGGTCATCCTGGTAGTAGCAGTCGTAGGTGTGGAACAGAAGCTCGTCGAACAGCTCCGCCTGGGCCTTGCTGAAGGCCTCCACGACGGGGTATCGGTCGGACAACGACAAGCCAGCAAACCCATCATCGAAATGTCCGATTGCCTCAACTAAAACTGGGATGAATTCCGCGTTCTTCTCGGTCAGGTAGCCAATCAGATCCACCGCCTGAGCACTCGGCATGGTGCCATCATCGCTTGCAGGCAGGAGGGTATCCAGAAGCGCCGCCAACGTTTCCTGCTGCGAGGTTGTCAGCGGATGGTCTGTTGCGATTACGTCGTTGGTCATATCAGTTAATCAAACAGGTTGGCCAGGTTCTTCTTCATCGTGTCGGCGATGTACAACGCGAGCGCCTGAATGGTGCTTGTGGGGTTCAAACCGCCCGCGGTGACGAAGATGCTACCGTCGACGATAAACAGATTCTTCACGTCGTGGCTGCGCCCCCAGGAATTGACCACGGACGTCTTAGGATCATCCCCCATTCGTGCAGTGCCCAGTAAGTGCCATCCGGCGTCCTCGAGCACACCGGAGCTGCTGATTTCAGTGGCACCCGCCGCCTCCATTACGTCCTCTGCGCGCGCCAGTCCGTGCGCTAACATCTTTTCGCTGTTCTCACTGAGGCGGTAGTTGATCTTCGGCGCGGGAATGCCGTCCGAATCGACGAGGTTCGGATCCAGTGTGACCGTGTTGTGTTCTTCGGGTAGGTCTTCACACAAGATGCCAATCGATGCGACGTGATCGAAGCGTTTCTGGAACGCCTCGTGATGTTCGGGCCCCCACGGGATCGTTCCTGACGTATAGCCTTGGAGCGCTGTCGCCAGCGGCCCAGTGCCGCGAGTGATCTGCATGTTGTAGCCGCGCACAAAGCCTCGCGAACGATCGGTTTCGTAGAATTCCTTGCTGAGAATGCAGCAACCCGCCGGGCCTTTGTGGCTGTCCAATCGCTCCTCGAAGATGCCTTGCACGAAACCGACGGGATGGAACATGAGGTTTTTGCCCACCAGACCGCTTCTGTTGGCCAGACCGTCGGGAAACTGTGCCGATTCGGAGTTCAGGAGTATCCGCGGCGTGCCCACGCCGTTACACGCCATGACCACCACTTCGGCTTTCTGGTGACGCTCGGTGCCTTCTTCATCGTAATAGACCACGCCGTCCGCCATGCCCTGACGGTTCAGCGTAATCTCGCGAACCCGGCACCGGGTTCTGATTTCGACCCCACTCCTGAGTGCTTCCGGCCAGTAGGTGATATCCACGCTGGACTTCGCGCCCTGGGAACACCCGGACATACATGGCCCGAGATTCAGACATTGGTCCCGTCCCTCGTAGGGGCGCGTGATGATCGCACTGTCTGACGGCCACCAATGCCAACCCAGCTTGTTGTACCCCCTCGCGATGGTTTCGCCGACCAGCCCCAGCGGGATCGGAGGCAGCGGCGGCTGTTTGGGCGGATACATGGGATCGCCGGCCAACCCGGAAACCCCCATCATGCGATCGTTCTTGGAGAAGTAGGGCTCTAACCGTTCGTAGTTGATCGGCCAGTCGTCCGCGACGCCATCCAGGGTCTTTACCCTGAAGTCAGACGGGTGCAGACGAGGGAAGTGCGCCGCATAGAGAATCGTGCCGCCACCCACACCATTGAAATTGACCACGTTGATGGGAGATTCGTCATTGTTGATCGGATAGTCCGTTTCCAATCCCCTGACGTTGGGATTGATGTGGTAGGGTCCGAACTGCTGGCTCTCCCAGTCTTTCCGGGTGCTTGGGTATTCTGACGGGTTCGTCCAATCACCCTGCTCGAAGCAGACGATACGCATGCGCGTCTCGGCGAGACTCCACGCGACCGCGGCGCCGGACGCCCCGGCACCGATTATCAGCACGTCGACTGGATCGTTATCGGAAGCGCCCGCCATCCTTATCCCTTCCTCTACCTGTGACTATCCTACCAGTCGGCCAGGGCCGATCAGCCGCTCAGTGATTCCACCACGGTCGATCGGAAAACGCGCGCATATCGATTTCAAAGGTCCAGGCGGATCGATGCTGGTGGGCGAGGTGGAAGTAGGTGTTCGCGATCTCGGCGGGGAGCAGAAGCCCGTCATGCTCCATGCCGCGCGTCTCTCTCAGCTGCTGGAATCGCTCAGGCCCGAGCATTTTCCCCAGCGTATCGGGCGCATCTACGGCCCCA
>SMWF01000019.1 GCA_004357385.1 Gammaproteobacteria bacterium
CACTAGCCCAGGTTGCGCAGCGCCTCTGCGACCCCGGGCGGAACGAACTTGGAAACGTCGCCGCCCAGCTTGGCGATTTCCCGGACCAGGGTGGAGGAGATGAAGGAACACTCCTTGGAGGGCAGCAGAAACACATACTCGATGCTCGGGTCCAGCGCGTTGTTCATCTCTGCCATCTGAAACTCATATTCGAAGTCTTGCAGGGTACGCAAACCACGCAGAATGAAGCGAGTGTTCTTGCCACGTACGTAGTCCACCAGGAGCCCGTGGAAGCTCTCCACTTCGACGCGATCCCCAAAATCGAGCAGCGACGCGCGGCAGAGCTCGATGCGGTCCTGTATATCGCGGGAGGGACTCTTCTGCTCCGAGGTGCCGATCGCCAGGGTCACCCGGTCGAACAGAGTCAGGGCGCGTTTCACGAGGTCGATGTGACCATTGGTGATCGGGTTGAAGGTCCCTGGATATACCACGTTATTCATTATTGTCCGTCCCCTGACCCCCCAAAAAGAGGCGCGATGGTAGCAAAAAATGGGCCTCAGCTTAAACGGCGTTGAGCTCCATCAACAGCAATTGCGCATCGCCGGCACGGGTTCGCTTCAGCACTCGCCAGGGCCCGGTGGGTGGAGCCCCGCGGGCGGGCAGATCGACGGCCAGCAGGGCACCGGGAGCAAGCAACTCGTTCTCCAGCAGTATCCGAAGCACCGGGACCAGCTGGTGGCTTCGGTAGGGGGGGTCCAGAAACACCAGGTCCCAGGTCTGGTGCTGACGGCGCAGCCACGGCACCGCCGCGCTGTGCACGAGCGTGCTGCCGACGGTAGCGCCGAGACGCGCCTGGCTGGCGGTCAGTGATCTCACGACCGACGGATCGCGCTCGACGAAGGTGGTGTGTTGCGCTCCCCGGGACAGGGCTTCGAATCCCAGCGCACCGGACCCGGCGAACAGATCGAGACAGCGCGCCTCCACGACGTCGTGGATCAGCCAGTTGAACAAGGTTTCCCGGACCCGGTCGGGGGTTGGGCGTAGACCGGTCCGGTTCGGGAAGGCGAGCTTCCGTCGTTTCCACTTACCACCGATAATGCGAACTTCGTTCACGAAGGATGCCCACGCGCGTCCAGCGACAGATGGTGGGACAAATCGAAGCAAAAGGCGAAGCAAACGAAGGTGGCGGCGGGCTCTGGCACCGATTGCGTGGGGGGCTGGCGAAGACCCGCAGCCAGTTGGCCGAGGGAGTCGGCGCGCTGTTGCTGGGGAAAAAGGAAATTGACGACGCGGCGCTCGAACAGCTCGAGACCGCGTTGCTGCTGACCGACGTTGGCGTGGACGCCACCCAGGCAATCATGGAATCGCTCGCCGGCCGGGTCAGGCGCAAACAACTCAACGATACACAGGCTCTGTATGCGGCCTTGCGGTCCGAGTTGACGGCGCTGCTCGAACCGATCACGGGCCGGCTTTGTGTCGATCCTGACAAGCGTCCCTTTGTAATATTGCTTGTTGGCGTGAATGGCGTGGGCAAGACCACCACCATTGGCAAGCTGGCACGGCGCTTCAAGGCTGATGGCCACCAGGTGATGCTTGCCGCCGGAGATACCTTCCGGGCCGCGGCGGTGGAGCAACTCAGCGCCTGGGGCGAAGCCAACGACGTCCCGGTAATCGCTCAGCATCAGGGGGCGGATAGCGCCTCGGTGGTGTTCGATGCGGTCCAGTCGGGGGCAGCCCGCGGCATCGACGTGGTGCTCGTGGACACGGCGGGACGATTGCAGACGAAAACCAACCTGATGGACGAACTGCGCAAGATAAAGCGGGTCGTGGGGCGACTCGACGCGGCGGCGCCACACGAAGTGCTGCTCGTGCTCGATGCCGGGGTTGGCCAGAATGCATTGTCGCAGGTTGCGCAATTCGATGCCGCGGTAGGGCTCACCGGGTTGATTATTACCAAGCTCGACGGCAGTGCCAGGGCCGGCATTTTGTTTGCGATCGCCCGCCAGTTCGATATTCCGGTCTATTTCGTGGGGGTGGGCGAGCAGCTGGAAGATTTACAGCCCTTTGATGCGAATCATTTCGTTGCCGCGCTCCTGGACCAGGAACCGGATGCGCAAGGGTCCTAGCTGACACGACAGCGCGAACCGGAAAAGATCATTAGCCACATCGAATTCCACAACGTCAGCAAACGCTTCGAAAACGGCACCGAGGCGTTGCACGATGTATCGGTAGCCTTCGACGAGGGCTCGATGACCTTTCTGACGGGCCACTCCGGGGCGGGCAAGAGCACTTTTCTCAAGCTGTTGCTGCGCCTGGACCGGCCCTCGCGCGGGCAGATTCTGGTCAACGAAGTGAATATCGGGCAGCTACCCGAGTCCCGTCTGCCACGATACCGGCAGCAGATCGGTGCCGTGTTCCAGGACCATCATCTGCTCGGCCATCGCAGCGTATTCGACAACGTGGCGCTGCCCTTACGGGTCGCGGGCATGCGTGAGCGTGAAGCGGGCCGGCGGGTGCGCGCAGCGTTGTCGGCAGTTTCGCTGCTGGAGAAGGAGCGGCTGTTTCCGGGACATCTCTCGACAGGAGAACAGCAGCGGGTTGGCATTGCGCGGGCGGTCGTCAATCGGCCCAGGATCCTGCTCGCAGATGAACCGACGGGAAATCTGGACCCGGAATTGTCACGGGACATCATGGATCTGTTTCGACAATTTCACCGGGTGGGAACCACCGTGATCATCGCCAGTCATGATCAGGCACTCATCGAGTCGATGGGGGTTCGCATCGTGGTTCTGACCCATGGCAAACTGGGGAGTGTTGATGGCCAACCGTGACCCCTGGGACCGCCATCGTTGGCGGGGAATCGGCGCCTGGTGGCGAGACCACCGGCGCATCGCCCTGGACAGTGCTGCGTTCGTCAGTGCGCGCCTGGGGACCAGCGCTCTGGTCTGGTTGCTGATCGGCATCGCCCTGGCGTTGCCCGCCGGGTTGTACCTGGTGCGGGCGAATCTCAGCCTCATGGCCGATCAGTGGCAGGGGCGGCCGGGCATCTCGGTGTACTTCCGCCCGGGGGCCGAACCCGCTCTCGGGGTCGAACTGCAAGCCGAACTGGAGGCGCGTGCTGAGGTCGAATCGGTTCGTCTCATCTCGGCGGAGCGCGCCCTGGAGGAATTCCAGGCGTTTGCCGGCGTCGAGGATGCGCTTGCGCTGCTGGAAGTAAATCCGCTGCCGATGTCCCTGGGCGTGGTGCTCGTCGATGACGTGGAAGCGGCAGAGTTCGATCTGCTGGCGGCCCAGCTGGCCGAACGATCTGGTGTGACAGACGTAGTGGTCGAACGGACCTGGCTCGAGCGTGTCGATGCGATGAACGCGGTCCTCGGCCGCCTTGCGGCGGTACTGACGGTGTTGTTCTCGTGTGGGGCTGTGCTGGTGACAGCCACATCGGCGCGGTTGGCGATCGAGACGCGGTTGGACGAATTGCGGGTGATGAAGCTGGTAGGTGCGACCAACGCGTATATCCGCCGGCCCTTCCTGTACCTGGGCCTGCTTTATGGTTTAGGCGGGGGCCTGCTCGCTGCCATGCTGATCAGTGCGGTGCTGGTGGTGTTGGAAACACCCCTGGCGACGCTGTTTGGGAGCTACGGCGGGCACCTCGAGTCGGGCGGCTTCGATCTGACCTTTTTCGTCGGCCTGCTGGTCGTAGGAGGATTACTGGGTGTCGGCGGCGCGATGCTGGCCGCGCATCAGCGGCTGGCGCACCTGGAGGTCATCTAGTGCGGCGCAATAACAGACCGATGTAGCATTAGTGGTGCATTGGTGCACCGAATCGGTCAGCTTCTGCGACCCGCGTCGCAACTTTGGGCCTCTACATTTGAACTGTGATGGTCATTAGCACTCTAACCCAGGGAGTGCTAGAATTTCGACTATGTTACCGGAGGTATCAAAATGACGACCAG
Source organism: Gammaproteobacteria bacterium (assembly GCA_004357385.1). Taxonomy (GTDB): domain Bacteria; phylum Pseudomonadota; class Gammaproteobacteria; order Pseudomonadales; family Azotimanducaceae; genus SMWF01. The sequence goes on from SMWF01000019.1 coordinate 3,933, forward strand.
TCTGTTGTCTATGGATAGCTTATCGCCAGGGCGCGATCTGGACGGCTATGTGCGTACGGTAAGCGCGTTCCCGATCCTTAGCGCTGACGACGAGAAAGCACTGACGGAACGTCTCTACTACGATAACGACGTCGACGCTGCACGGCAGCTGGTGCTGCACCATCTGCGGTTTGTCGTCCACCTGGCGCGCTCCTATTCAGGATACGGGCTTGCTCAGGGTGATCTGATTCAGGAAGGAAACGTTGGCCTGATGAAGGCGGTCAAACGCTTCAATCCCGAGTTCGGGGTGCGCCTGGTGTCGTTCGCGGTACACTGGATCAAAGCGGAGATGCATGAATTCATCCTGCGTAACTGGCGCATCGTCAAGATCGCGACCACCAAGGCTCAGCGCAAACTGTTTTTCAAGCTACGCAGCAACAAGAAGCGTCTCGGCTGGTTGACGGGTGAAGAGGCCAGGGCCGTGGCCTCGGACCTGGGCGTCGAGCCGTCGGTGGTCACTCAGATGGAAGGGCGGCTGGCTGCCCGCGACATGGCGTTTGACGGCTATTCGGACGACGAGGCCGAAAACTGGGGCGCGCCGGCTCAATTTCTCAGCCGCGAAGGCGCGGATCCCGCCGAACTGGTGGCTGCCGAGGAATGGCGCGACAGCTCGACCAAAGCCCTTGCCGACAGCATGGCCCTGCTTGACGAGCGCAGTCAGGACATCGTACGCAGCCGCTGGTTGGGCGAAGAGAAAGCGACGCTGCATCAACTGGCTGGAAAATATGGTGTCTCGGCAGAGCGTATTCGTCAGCTGGAGAAGAGCGCGATGAAGAAACTCAAGGCCGTCTTGGAAGCCTGACTCCATCTTCAGTATCGTATGACCCACGGGGATTTCACCCGGCATTTCTCCTGACGCGGAGCGGGACGAAGTGCCGGTGGCTGCGCATTGGGATTAAGCGAAATGACGCAAGGCCGTTGGTTTGTCACGCTCGGTGCGGTCAGCGGCGCACTGGCCGTCATCGCGGGCGCATCTGGCGCCCATGGCCTTTCGGACATTATTGAGCGCGATTCATTGCAGGTGTTCCGAACTGCGAGCAACTATCAGCTGATCCACAGCCTGGTGCTGTGCCTCATCGGCGTCTGGCTGGATGTACCGAATGGGAGCGCGTCAGGACGCCTATGGTTGCGCTGGGCGGGCTGGTTGGTGCTCATTGGAATCATTGGTTTTTCAGGAAGCCTGTACCTGCTTGCGTTCCTGGGAGGAGGAAGCGGGACGGGATGGGTCGGCCCGCTGACACCCATTGGTGGACTGTGCTTGATCGTCGGCTGGCTCGCCCTGGCGCGCGCCGCCACCCGCAAGTGACGGTCCGCGATCGGCCGTATCTGCGCCGCCGCGGGCGCACGACCGCGTCTCAGGCGCGCGCCTTGGCATCGCTGGCCCCAGCCTACTGCCTGGCCCCGAAACAACTGGCGGACCCGAACCAGGCATTCGGCCGGCCGGCACCGTTGGTGGTCGAAATCGGCTTTGGAATGGGTCATGCTTTGCTCGCGCTGGCTGCGTCGAACCCTGCGTGGAACTGTCTGGGCATAGACGTGTACCGGCCAGGAATCGGCGCCCTGTTGAACGGTTGCAAGGAGCGGAATCTCGACAACGTCCACGTTGCGGAAGGGGACGCGCGGGAATTGCTGACACGCCTGCCACAAGGGTCGGTGCATCGATTTTGCGTGTACTTCCCGGATCCCTGGCCGAAGCGGCGCCACCACAAACGGCGTCTGCTGAACGATGCGTTCGCGGCGCTGCTCGCGTCGAGGCTGGAATCCGGTGGGCTCATTCAGGCGGCGACTGACTGGCAATCCTACGCGGCGCAGATGCTGAAGGTGCTGGAGGATGTTGCCGAATTGCGCAATGTACACGGCGCGCACCATTATGCCCCGCGCAACGAAAACCGGCCGGTCACTCGCTTCGAAGCACGCGGTCAAAAAATGGGTCACGCGGTCTATGATCTCGAGTTCGAACGTGCCTGATCCTCGCAAACCTCCTCGTCACGCGAAGAAGGCCACCACTGAATCCAGAAACCGGAACCCGCGATCGGTAAGCGCCAATCGTGAGGGATGCATCAGCGCATCGGCCCGCAGCCCGCCCAGTACGTCGGCAATGTGCTTCAGAGGAAGCCCGGTGCGTTGTTCGAACAGGGGCTCGGGTACCCCACGGGTAAGGCGCAGCACGTTCATCATGAACTCCACAGGACGTTGCGGGTCCTCGATCTCGAGGGTTTTGCAGATGCGGCGCGGGTCGCCGCTCAGGTACAGACGGGGTTGGCTGGGCTTGGTGGTGCGTTGAATCGAATTTCGGCGCGTGTTGCTCTGTTTACCATGCGCGCCAGCGCCAATGCCAAGATAGTCTCCAAATTGCCAGTAGTTGACGTTGTGCTGGCATTGCTGCCCGTTACGGGCGAACGCGGAGACCTCGTAGCGATCGTATCCGGCGTCCTCGAGCAGACTGAACCCCCGTGCCTCGATCGCGGCGAGCACCTCATCGACGGGCAGAATTGGCGGTTGTCGGGCAAACACGGTTTTGGGTTCGATGGTCAGCTGGTACCAGGAGATGTGATCCGGTTCCAACGCCAGCGCCGCGCCCAGGTCCGCCAGCGCGTCATCGACACTCTGGTCGGGCAAGCCGTGCATCAGGTCGAGATTCAGTCGCTCGAAGCCGGCGCTGCGCGCCACCGCCACGGCCCGGTGAATGTCGTCCGGATCGTGAATTCTGCCGAGCCGGGCGAGCTTGTCCGCCTGAAACGACTGGGCGCCAATCGACAGCCGGTTGACGCCCGCGTCGCGGTACTGGGCGAAGTGCTCCGCATCGACGGTTCCCGGGTTGGCCTCCAGGGTGACCTCGAGATTCTCGTCCAGTTCCACGATAGCTCGGATGCCGTCCAACAACCGGCGAACTCCTTCGCCGGAACACAGGCTCGGCGTGCCGCCACCGATGAAAATGCTCGAAACCCGGGAGTCTTCGGTGACCCCGGGGTCGAAACGCAGGTCCTCGAGCAGCTGCCCGATGTACGCTGCTTCAGGAATTTCGCCGGTGACGGGGTGTGAGTTGAAGTCGCAGTACGGACACTTGCGGATACACCAGGGAAAGTGCACGTAGAGGCCCAGGGGCGGTGCCTGCATCACAGTTACGACCCGTAGCGCCCGCCGCGGGCGTCCAGGTACTGCGCAACGAGTGAACGGGCGGCGCGGGCGCGATGGCTGTGCTGGCGCTTATCCGCGTCGCTGAGTTCGGCGGCGGTGCAACGCAGCTCCGGAATGAGGAAGTGCGGATCGTAGCCGAAGCCGCCCACCCCGCGGGGTTCGGGGACGATCTCGCCGTGCCAGTCGCCGTGCGCAACCAGCGGGGTGGGGTCGTTCGGGGAATGTAGATAGACCAGAACGCAGCAGAACATCGCGCGATGCGGCGGCGGGTACCCGGCCAGCGCCTCAACCAACTGAACGTTGTTCTCGGCGTCGCTGGCCGTCTCGCCCGCGAAGCGGGCGGAGTAGATGCCCGGCGCACCGCCGAGCGCCTCGACCACCAGCCCGGAATCGTCACCGATCGCGGGGTGACCGCTGCGTTCGGCGGCGTGGCGCGCTTTGGTCAGGGCATTTTCCAGAAACGTTGGCGCGTTCTCAGCGGCGGGTTCGATACCGATTTCCGCCTGGTTCAACAGCGCCACGTCCCAGGGTTCGAACAGCGCGCGCAGCTCCGCCAGCTTGCCCTGATTGTTGCTGGCGAGGACTATCCGGTGGGGTTCGACCGGCACCCTCAGTCCCAGTAAAGCTGTTGCTCGATGTGCAACGTTCCGCCACCCTCGTCCGGCGTGGTCACGTCGATATCGAAGCGCAGCAGTTCCGCGTCCGTATAGCGAAAACTCGCGATGTAGTAAATGGCGGACCCGTCGCGCAGTTCTTCGAAGGAGAGCTGGATGCGTTGGCCCAGCAGGTTGGTCATGACGCCGTGCAGCTTTGCAGTGCGTGGCGTGCCGGGCCCGGACAGCACCGTCACGTTGACCAGGCCGCGATCCCGCGCGCGGACGATGTCGTAGCGCGCGGCCACTTCCGGCTCCAGGAACGTACTGGCGATCAGCACGTAGTGCACTTCCAGAGTGCCGAAGCTGACGCTTTGCTCGCTGCGGGCGAGGCCAGGCAGCAATACCAGTAGCAGAATGAGTGTGGCCGCGGGTGTTTTCACTGGCCGCGGCCCAGGCGGTAATACGCGATCGTACCGAACAGATTCGGCAGCAGGTTAATCAGCGGCCCTGGTCGATAGGACGTATCCGAGACGAATCGTTCAATGATTTCCAGTTCCTTCGCCCGACACAAGCGCTCAAAGTCCGCAAAGGTGCACAGGTGGATATTGGGCGTGTCGTACCATCGGTGGGGCAGGTGTTTGGCAATGGGCATTGCGCCACGTGTCGCGAGATATGTCCGACAACGCCAGTGCCCGAAATTTGGAAAGGTGACAATGCACTGCTCGCCGACGCGCAGCATCTCGTCGAGCAGAGCGTCCGGCTGGCGGACGGCCTGCAGCGTTTCTGCCATCACCACCAGATCGAAACTGTTGTCGGCGAAATTACCCAGTCCCTGATCGAGATCCTGTTCGATCACGTTGACCCCCCGCTGGATGCAACGGGTGATCATGCTCGGATCGATCTCCAGGCCATAGCCGTTGACTTGCTTGTGGAGCTGCAGGTAGTGCAATAGTTCGCCGTCCCCACAGCCGAGATCGAGCACCCGCGCGCCCGGCCTTACCAGATCGGCGATGATCTGCAGGTCCTGCCTCATCGCGGCGCATCCACTTCGCTCGCGACACGCTGCAGGTAGGTGGTGAGGACGTCGAAGTAGCGCTGCACGGGTAGCAGAAACGCATCGTGACCATGGGGGCAGTCGATGATGGTGCTGATCACGTTGCGCCGCGCCGCGACCAGCGCGTTGACGATTTCCTGGGAACGGGCCGGTGGGAAGCGCCAATCGCTGGTGAACGAAGTGACCAGAAAGTTGCAGCGGGTCTCGCTCAGTGCCGCGACGAGATCGTCGCCGAACTTGCGGGCCGGATCAAAGTAGTCCAGTGCCCGGGTCATCAGCAGGTAGGTATTTGCGTCGAAACTCTGCGAAAAGGATCGCCCCTGGTGATGCAGATAGCTCTCGACCTGGAACTCCACGTCGCGTCCGAGCGCAATATCGCCGGACTTCAGCTCGCGGCCGAATTTGTCGCGCATCCCATCGTCGGACTGGTAGGTGACATGGCCGACCATCCGGGCCAGCATCAAGCCCCGGTCTGGGTTGACGCCCTCGTCCAGATAGTTGCCGTCGTGAAACTCCCGATCGGAAACGATCGCCTGACGGGCGATTTCGTTGAACGCGATGTTTTGCGCGGAAAGCTTCGGCGCACAGGCGATCAGCACGGCATGCCGTAGCCGGTCGGGGAAGTCGATTGCCCACTGCAACGCCTGCATGCCTCCCAGGCTGCCGCCGATGATCGCGGCCCACACCTCGATACCCAGTTGATCGGAGAATCGCGCCTGGCTGGCAACCCAGTCTGTAACGGTCACTCTGGGGAAGGTCGGCCCAAACGGCCGGCCGGTGTTCGGATCGATGCTACGCGGCCCGGTGCTGCCGTGACAGCCGCCGAGGTTGTTCAAGCTGACGACGTAGAAGCGGTTCGTGTCGATGGGTTTCCCCGGGCCGATGCAGGTTTCCCACCAGCCGGGCTTGCGGTCTTCGACACTGTGATACCCGGCGGCGTGATGATGTCCGGACAGCGCATGGCAGATGAGCACGGCATTGGTGCGTGCTTCGTTCAGCTCCCCGTACGTTTCATAGACCAGTTCGTGGGATGGCAACACTGCACCACATTGCAGCACGAGCGGATCATCGAAGCGCGTGCGTTGCGGGGTGACGATGCCAACGGAGTCCTCAGGTATCGACATCGAATGCTAGCTCACGTCCAGCTCAGCAACGCCGCAAACAGTTCGGGCAGCAGAAAATCACGGGCAAGGATCAGCGCCATGAAGACCAGGATGGGTGAAAAGTCGAGACCACCGAGCGATGGAACAAGCCGGCGCGCGGGCGCGAGAATGGGCTCCGTGACCTGGCGCAGTAGAACCGTGCCGGGATGATAGGTAGCGGGCGCGAGAAAGCTCAGCACGATGACGAAGATCAGTGCGAACCAGTAGATGGTCAGAAGCAGGCTCAAGACATCGAACAGTCCGCGAACCAACAGATAGAGAATGCCCGGCATAGTGCCTGAATCCAGTGTAAACAGGACTGCAAAGGCGATCACCTTGATGAGCCAGGCGACCAGCAGCGAGGCCACGTCCAGATTGCGATAGCCCGGGATGAGTGCGCGTAGCGGTTTCAGCACCGGGTCGGTCGCTTTGACTATTCCCTGGGATATCGGATTGTAAAAGTCGGCTCTGCAGATCTGCAGGATCAATCGCGCGAGGAACAGAAAGCACACGATATCGAAAATCGTGTCGATGATGAAAATCAGCGCGTTGTTCATTCCATTTTTTTCCTTCTTGTGGTTGCAGCAGGTTGCGGCGAGCCCAACTCGACGGCCAATTCCTGCGAGCGCCGGGCCGCGGCGACCAGCGCGTCGCGAATCGTAGCAGCGAGACCGTTCGATTCGAAGATGTTCAGCGCCGCTTCGGTGGTTCCGCCGGGTGAAGTGACATTGCGGCGCAGCTGCGCAGGCGTCGCATCACTTTGTATCGCCATCAATGCCGCGCCTCTGGCCGTTTGCAGAGTCAGCCGGCGTGCGGTCTCGGGATCCAGTCCGAGATCGATGCCGGCGGCGATCATCGCCTCCATGAGATAGAAGAAGTAGGCGGGACCGCTACCCGATACTGCGGTCACCGCGTCGATTTCGGCTTCCGTATCTACCCAGACCACGTCACCCACGGCTTCGGCAATTCCGGTCGCGTACGCCCGCTGTTGCGGCGTAACGTATTCGTTAGCGAACATTGCTGCCATACCCGCGCCGAACAATGCTGGCGTGTTGGGCATGCAGCGCACCACACCCAGTGGTGCGCCAGCCCAACGGGTTATCGCACCGACGGGTACGCCGGCCGCGATCGACAGGAGCAGTTGGGCGGCATTCAGTCTGTCGGCGAGGTCTGCGACCACCGTGCGCACTACCTGAGGCTTTACCGCCAGTACCACCACCGCTGCGTCCGCGACAGCTTTCGCATTGTCCTGGGTTGTCATGATGCCAAGCTCACCGACCCGAGTGAGTTGTGCCGGATCGGGATCGGCTGCCGTGATGGAGTCGGGTGTGCGCCCGGTTGCCAGCAGACCGCCGATCAGGCTGGTGGCCATGTTGCCTGCGCCGATGAAGGCGATTCGATCCTGTGACACGGCTAGCTCCTTCTTGGTCCGAACAGGGCGGTGCCGATGCGCACCAGCGTCGCGCCGTGGCTGATCGCGATCTCGAAATCCGCACTCATCCCCATCGACAGAGTATCCCAGTGTTCCCCGCCCACCGATCTACATTCATCGAAAAGTGCCCGAAGCTGGCCGAACGGCTTGCCCGCGTCGCTGCCGGGACCGACGGGTTTGGGAATTGCCATCAGCCCGCGCCATCGGACGCGCGGTAAGGGTATTACGGCGTGCAGCAATTCTGCCAGAGCCTCAGGCGCGATGCCTGCTTTCTGTGGCTCGGCGTCCAGGTTCACCTGGATCAGCAGGTTCAGTGGGGCTTGCTCAGTTGGACGCGCATCGGAAAGCCGTTGCGCGATTTTCTTCCGGTGGACGGTATGCACCCAATCGAAGTGATTCGCGATTGCCCGTGTTTTGTTCGACTGGAGGGCCCCGATGAAGTGCCAGCAGATGTCGAGATCAGCCAGAACCTCTAGTTTGGGCGCCGTCTCCTGGAGATAGTTTTCCCCGAAGTCGTGCACCCCGGCCTTGTACAGCGACCGAATCTCGGTTGCGGTGCGCGTCTTCGATACCGCGATCAGACGAATATCGGACGCGTCTCGACCCGCACCCGCTGCTGCCGCACGGACTCGTGCGGTAACGACTGACAACTGCTTACTGATCTGGTCCATGTTTTGTGTGCTAACCCTGTCGCAGTTTTGCGACGTAGGCTACTCTGGGCGTGGTTCAACCATGGTCTAAGTCAGGTATTGCGCATACTATAGATCGACCCGCAACGGACTGGGCAAGCAGAAAAGGATTGCTATGGACATTACCGAGCTACTTGCGTTCAGTGCGAAGCAAGGCGCGTCGGACCTCCACCTCTCTGCCGGACTTCCCCCGATGATTCGGGTCGACGGAGACGTGCGTAGGATCAATCTGCCACCCCTCGAGCACAGCGAAGTGCATTCGTTGATCTACGAGATCATGAATGACAAGCAGCGCAAGGACTACGAGGAATTTCTGGAAACGGACTTCTCCTTCGAGGTGCCTGGTGTTGCTCGGTTTCGCGTCAACGCATTCAACCAGAACCGCGGCGCGGGTGCGGTATTTCGAACCATTCCGTCCAAGGTGCTCACCATGGAGGACCTCGGCCTTGGCCAGGTCTTCAAAGACATCTCGATGGTGCCGCGTGGTCTTGTTCTGGTAACGGGCCCGACCGGCTCCGGCAAAAGTACCACCATGGCGGCGATGGTCGATTTCATCAACGACAATCGCTACCAGCATATCCTCACCATTGAGGACCCGATTGAATTCGTTCACGAGAGCAAGAAGTGTCTCGTCAACCAACGTGAAGTGCACCGGGATACCCACGGCTTCAACGAAGCGCTGCGGGTCGCATTGCGAGAGGACCCCGACATCATTCTCATCGGCGAGATGCGCGACCTCGAAACCATCCGTCTCGCGCTAACCGCGGCGGAAACAGGCCACCTGGTGTTCGGTACGCTGCATACGACCTCCGCATCGAAGACGGTCGACCGGATCATCGACGTGTTCCCGGCCGCAGAAAAAGAGATGTGTCGCTCGATGCTTTCCGAGTCGCTCCAGGCGGTGATCGCGCAAACGCTGTTGAAACGGGTCAACGGAGGACGGGTCCCCGCTTTCGAAATCATGATTGGCACGCCTGCCATCCGAAATCTGATTCGTGAAGGCAAGGTTGCGCAGATGTATTCCGCCATTCAGACCGGCGCCAAGGTGGGCATGCAGACCCTCGATCAGTGCCTCGAGGAGTTGGTCGCAAAGCGCACCATTACGAGAGAAATCGCACGAGAAAAGGCAAAAATGCCGGAGAATTTTTAACGGTCCCGAAGGTCCCGAAGGTCCCGCTATGGAATTCGACAAACTTTTGAAACTGGTGGTGGAGAAAGGCGCCTCCGACCTGTTCATCACCGCTGCGCGACCGCCGTCGATGAAGATCAACGGTAAGATTTTTGCCGTGTCGAAAAACGCACTCTCTCCGGAGCAGGCGCGGGAGCTCGTGCTGGGGACCATGAACAAAGAACAACAGGACACGTTCAAGGCCGAGCACGAGTGCAATTTTGCGATCAACAGGCGCGGTCTCGGCCGGTTCCGCGTCAGCGCGTTTTATCAGCGCAATCTCATTGGCATGGTGTTGCGTCGGATAGAAGCGAATATCCCCAAAATCGCCGAGCTGGGCCTGCCGCCGATCGTCGAAGAACTGGCCATGACGAAACGAGGACTGATCATTTTCGTCGGCGCGACTGGTACCGGTAAATCCACGTCACTTGCTGCCATGATTGGCCACCGCAACCTGAACTCCAGCGGCCACATCATCAGCATCGAAGACCCGATCGAGTACGTGCATCAGCACGAAGGTTGTATCGTTACGCAGCGTGAAGTCGGCGTGGATACTGAAAGCTTCGACGTCGCACTGAGGAACACCCTGCGTCAGGCGCCGGATGTCATCATGATCGGTGAGGTGCGGACGCGGGAAACAATGGAACATTCGGTTACGTTTGCTGAAACGGGGCACCTGTGCCTGTGTACGTTGCACGCTAACAATGCCAACCAGGCGCTCGATCGGATCATTCACTTCTTTCCCAGCGATCGCCATGATCAGATCTGGATGGATCTATCGCTCAATCTCAAGGCGATCGTCGCTCAGCAGCTGGTCCCCACGGTGGACGGCCAAGGCCGCCGCGCCGCGATCGAGGTATTGATCAACACGCCGCTGATGTCTGACCATATCCGCAAAGGGGAAGTCCACCTGCTGAAAGACTTGATGAGCAAATCGACCGAGCAGGGGATGCAGACCTTCGACCAGGCTTTGTATCGGTTGTACACAGCGGGCGAGGTGACCTACGACGCCGCGTTGGCACACGCTGACTCGCCGAACGATCTGCGGTTGATGATCAAACTGGGTACCGACGCCAGTGAAGATCCTATGGCGGGCGTCGACGGCCTTACGCTCGAAGAGTCCGAAACCGCTTCCAGTTATCGGCGTTGATTTGCCGGATCCTCGAGCCATGCCTCGAGGATCAACTGAGCCGCAATCGCGTGGCGCAGGTCCGGATCGTCTGACCTCGAACGCGCATCCTGACTGGTAAGTCTTTCGTCACGCATCTCCACCGGCAACTTGTAACGTGCATTCAAACGGTTGGCGAAGCGTTGCGCCCGTTTCGCCATTTCGCTTGGCGTGTCGTCCATGTTCAGCGGCAAACCGACGATCAATCGCTCCGGTTGCCATTCACGAACCAACGCGTCACACGCCACCCAGTCGGGGCGACCATCGGTGGCGCCAAACGTGGTCACCGGCCTGGCCGAACGGGTAATCGTTTGGCCGACTGCAACGCCGATGTGTTTCAGTCCGAAGTCGAGGCCGAGCAGGGTTGCCATGGCGTGATTGCGGGCCCCGTCAGGCGTGACCGGCGTGATGTCCCATGAGGCGGAAGTCGATGCCAAGGCTGGCCGCGGCTTTATCGATGCGCTCCTCGATGGGGGTATCGAACAGCACCTCTGCGTTTGCCGGACAGGTCAGCCAGGCATTGTCGGCCACTTCCTGTTCCAGCTGGCCGGGTCCCCAGCCGGCGTGGCCGAGCGCCAGCAGAAACCGCCCGGGGCCACATCCAGCGCCGATGCTCCGCAGCGACTCCAGGGTGCTGCTCAGCATTAATCCATTGCCCAACGCAAAGCTGGCGGCATCGTGGCTGTCGTCGCTATGCAGAATCATGCCTCGCTCGGTCTGCACCGGACCGCCCATCAATACCGGTACGTCGAGCCCCGCGACGGTATCGATGCCGAGATGTTCGAGTAGGCTGGCGACGGTAATCTCCAGGGGACGATTGATCATCAAACCCATGGCGCCGTCTTCGTTGTGCTCGCAGATGTAGGTGATCGTGTTGGCGAAAAAATCACCGAGCAGCCCCGGCATCGCCAGCAGAAACTGATGTTTCAAGCAGGTATCCATCGCCATGCACACATCATATCCCGGGGCCGGGGCTACGTCGCCCTTCGGCAGACTCCGGTAGCAATGGGATGCGCCAGGTCGCGTCGGTCGTGTTCAGGAGGACGAGGTATAACGGTTCTTTCGAAACTGCCAGGTACGGATGATCTCCAACACGTCGGTATTTTTGCGCATCTCTGGCGGAAACGGAGCGAACGGCGCGGCCAGCTGAACAATGCGCACCGCGGCGTCGTCGAGGATCGCGTATCCGGATGAATCCAGCACGCGAACCTCCTTCAGGTCGCCGTCGGGCGTGATCGCAACCAGCAGGCGCAGGCTACCGTAGAGTCGGTCGCGGCGGGCCGCCGCGGGATAGTTGAGGTTGCCTACCGCTTCGACTTTGCGGCGCCAGGACTGCAAGTAGTAAGCATCGACGGTGCGTCTGGCGGACACGCTTGTCAGTCGGCGTACGCGTGGCCCGCGAGCCTCGGTCTGATACTGATTCTCGATCTGTGCGTCGAGGGTGGCAATCTCCTTGGCAAGGTCGAGATACCGCTGGTACGGCGTGTGGGCCGTGTCCACTGGGCTCTCAGGGGCCGGTGTTTCAGTGTTGACCTGCTGCTCCGCCGCCGCGACGGTAGTTAGTGTCGCCTGGCTGACCGCGCGCTCGGTGGCTTCCAATGACGGAAGATCGCGGGCGGCGATTTCGCGGACCACCGCCGAGGAAAAATCGGCGCTGCGGGTAGTGGTGGTTTCCTTGATCTCGGTCGCGTCGCCGCTGCCAAGCTGGTCCGACTGGGCGATGAAATCAGCATCTTCGGGCGCGTGGGCATCTCGGTGTTGCGCCAACGTGACTTCGATGGTTGGGGAGGACGTCGTCTGGGCGGTCCAGACGAAGCCAAGTCCGAGAATCAGTGCCGCATGCATCGCCAACGCCAGAAACAGCGTAAAGGAGAGCCGGTCCTTCGGCGTGATTGCGGCGTCCATCAGCCCGGGGTCGATAGTTGCATGGCCACGGTATCGAGCAGTCTAGCGGCGATGTCGAGGGAAAACTGCGCATCGAGTTCCCGAATGCAGGTTGGACAGGTCACATTGACTTCGGTCAGGTAGTCACCAATCACATCGATGCCGACGAAGGTCAGGCCACGCGACTTCAGCTCGGGTCCCACCCGTTCCGCGATCCAGCGGTCGCGGTCGGTCAGTGGCCGGCCCTCGCCAGTGCCGCCAGCGGCGAGGTTGGCGCGCGCTTCCCCCGCCATGGGGATTCGGGCCAGGGCGTAGTCCACCGGTTCGCCATCGATCATGAGAATACGTTTGTCGCCGTCGCTGATCTCAGGCAGAAACTTCTGAGCCATGATCTGTTCCTGCCCGTGCCGGGTCAGCGTCTCCAGGATTACCGAGAGATTTGGATCGTCCCGTTTGACCCTGAATACCGAACTGCCGCCCATTCCGTCCAGCGGTTTGACCACCATGTCGCCGTGCTCGGCTTGAAACTCCCGGATCAGATCCGCGCGTCGAGTCACCAGCAGGGGCGGACAGCAGTCGGGGAAAGCGGTCGCGAAATATTTCTCGTTACAGTCTCTGATGCTGGCCGGCCGGTTGACCACCAATGCCCCGTCCTGCTGCGCGCGCTCGAGCAGGTAGGTCGAGTAGATGTACTCCATATTGAAGGGGGGATCCTTGCGCATGAATATCACGTCGAAGGATCCCAGAGGGCTCGGTTCCTCCGCGCCAAGGTCGTACCAGGCACGGCCCTCGACGGCCGCCGGATCGAGAGCCTCGGCGAACGCTGGATCGAGATCGAGGCGGCGCCCGTAACCCCACACTTTGGCATCGTGATGGGCGAGGTCCTGCTGTTGCAGATAGGTCACTTCCCAGCCGCGTGCCTGGGCGGCACGGATCATCGCCAGCGTGCTGTCCTTTTTCAGGTTGATCCGGTCCAGCGGATCCATGACGAATGCGATTCGGGTCATCGCGAGAAAGTGCTGTCAGGGTGACGTTAAACTACCGATATGTGCGCTGTTCGGCAAGGATAATGCGACAGAATTCCCTTTACTGTCGGCAACTTATGGATTGACCCCAGAATACGTGTTACAAACGCTCGCGTCTGTCCAGCTGGTGGACTTTCCGGCCGCAATCCAAGGATCGAGCAATGGAAGAGGAACTTCAGGGCGTCAAGGTTTTGGTCATCGACGACTCTAAAACCATTCGCCGCAGCGCGGAAAATCTGCTGTCTAAAGCGGGCTGTGATGTCATCACGGCGACCGATGGATTCGACGCGCTCGCCAAGATCGCCGATTCGCATCCCGAGATTATCTTCGTCGACATCATGATGCCACGACTGGACGGCTACCAGACCTGTGCATTGATCAAGAACAACAGTGAATTCAAAGCGACTCCGGTCGTCATGTTGTCCAGCAAGGACGGCCTGTTCGACAAAGCCAAGGGTCGGATCGTCGGGTCCGATCGCTACATCACCAAGCCGTTCAGCCGAGAAGAGTTGCTGGGCACCATTCGAACGCTGGTAAGTTGATCAGGCGTTGTCACTTAAGCGCGATGCAGGCATGACTGATGGCACGAATTCTCGTAGTTGACGACTCCCCGAGTGAGATTCACCAGTTCGTGAATTTCCTCGCCAAGCATGGTCACCAGGTATTGACCGCGGAATCCGGCGCGGACGGGATCGATCTGGCAAACGAGGAGCAACCCGACGTAATCCTGATGGACGTTGTCATGCCTGGCCTGAACGGATTTCAGGCGACCCGCCAGCTGACCCGTGCCAGTCAGACCCGGCACATCCCTGTGATCATCGTTTCATCTAAGAATCAGGATACCGATCGCGTCTGGGGACAACGCCAGGGTGCGTGCGGATATCTCACCAAACCGGTCGATGAGCGAACGCTCATCAGCGCCGTCAATGGTGCCCTTGCCTAGGAGTGCACGATGGCGGCCAACGGCGTACTGGACATACTGCGAGATATCGAAACGGACACGTTGCGCAATGCGGCCCCACTGCCGCTGAAACGTGACACCCGCCCGGAGTGGCAGGGACTCGGCTTTCAGATCTCGGGGGTTCGTCTGGTCGCGCCACTTTCAGAGGTCAGTGAAATTCTTACCCCGCCGCGCGTCACCGCGCTGCCGCGGGTGAAGGACTGGATGCTGGGCATCGCCAATGTGCGCGGCCGGTTGATTCCGGTCATCGACTTGCATCGCTTCATGGGGATCGCGACCACGGTACCTCGAACCCAGTGGCGAGTGCTGGTGGTGGAGCAGGGCGAAACAATCGCCGGATTGCTGGTTGAGCAGTCGCTCGGAATGCAGCATTTTCTCGATGACAGTTTCGAAGAAGGCCAGCCGGAAGGGCTGGACGCGATACATCCCTACATCCAGGGTGCGTATCGACACGGTGGTCGCGTGTTTTACGTGGTCAGTCTCACGTCTCTGATCAGGGACGAAAAGTTCAACGACGTAGCGAGTTAAACGTGGGTTTTCAGGTATGAAGACGAAAAAAGTTTCAGGAAGTCCCTTATTGAGCGCGCTGACGCTCTTGCTGTTGGTCACCTTGGGAGCGATGGGCTACACAATCGTAACCGATGACCAGCCGATTATGGGTAACTACGGGTTGATGCTCGCCGTTGGCGGTATCGTGCTGGTGGCGATAATCTCGATGTTGCTGGTCCGGGATGCGCGCAAGCGTCTGGGGGAACAGGCCGACCAGAACGAACGCAACCAGGCGGCGATTCTACAATTGCTGGACGAGATCGCTGAGTTGGCCGAAGGCGATCTGACGGTCCATGCGTCGGTGACGGAGAATTTCACCGGCGCGATTGCCGATTCGATCAATTTCGCGATCGACCAAATGCGTGGGCTGGTCTCGAACATCAACCGGATTTCGCTGCGGGTTTCGAAGGCGGCCGAAGAAACGCAAGCGGCGGCGGGCAGCCTCGCCGGCGCCTCCGAAAGTCAGGCGCGGGAAATCAGCGCAGCCTCGGCGGCGATTAGCGAGATGGCTATATCGATCGATCAGGTGTCGTCGAATGCCGCCGAATCCGCCTCGGTGGCGGAGCGGGCAGTCGCCATTGCCAACAAGGGTTCGGAAGTGGTGCAAGCGACGATCACCGGTATGGACAACATTCGAGGTCAAATCCAGGAAACCTCGAAACGGATCAAGCGCCTCGGCGAGTCGAGCCAGGAGATTGGGGACATCGTTTCTCTGATCAACGACATTGCCGATCAGACCAACATCCTGTCTCTTAACGCGGCGATTCAGGCCTCCATGGCCGGCGATGCGGGCCGGGGTTTTGCGGTGGTTGCGGATGAGGTCCAGCGACTCGCGGAGCGTTCGTCTGCTGCGACCAAGCAGATAGCGGCGCTGGTCAAGACGATTCAGACCGATACCAACGAGGCGGTGATTTCCATGGAGACCACCACGGCGGAAGTAGTCAACGGTGCCAAGCGCGCCCAGGACGCAGGGGTTTCGCTGGAGGAAATTGAGAACGTTTCGACCTCTCTTGCGGAGTTGATCCAGAACATTTCGAATGCCGCGCGCCAACAAGCCGCGTCGGCGGGCCACGTGTCGAACACCATGAACGTGATTCAGGAGATTGCGGGTCAGACTACGCAGAGCACGGAGGCGACTGCGAAATCGATCGCCGAACTCGCGGAAATGTCCAATGAGATGCGGGTGTCGGTCGAAGGATTTACGCTGCCTGGCGAAAATACCGCCTAACGGCTTCGCGCGGGGCGGCCGGAGACGCTGCTTTATCGCGCACGGTTGTTGAGCGCCGAACGGGACTACTGATGACAGCAGGCCGAGAACACTTCGCCCTCGACTGGCTCAAAGATGAGCTCGACGAAACGCTGAAGGTTGCGCGCCTGGCGCTGGAATCCTATTCGGAGTCCGGGCAGGACGCGACGCGAATGCGCAATTGTCTGACGGCGCTACATCAAGTTCACGGCACGCTGCTGATGCTCGAATTGACGGGTGTGACGGTGCTGTCTGACGAACTCGAGCAGCTTGCCCAGGCGATGCATGATGGGACGGTCGTTGATCTGGACGCCGCGCAGCAACTGCTGATGCAGGGAATCCTGCAACTGCCCGCGCATCTGGAGGAAATTCAGAGAGGCCTGCCGGATACACGTCGCGCCGTATTGGTACTCGCCAACGACATTCGTCTGGCGCGTGGCGAACGGGGTTTTTCCGATGCGGCGGGTTTGACGCCGACCGAACTGCTGCGACCGGCTGATAGTAAATCTCTGGACCGGTTCGATGAAATCGACGGGGCCGATAAGGCGCGGAAGATTCGCGGCGCCTTCCAGCAGGTCCTGCTTTCGTTGCTCAAAGGCCGGGGTCGGGACGACGCTGCTGCGGTGTTGTCCAAGGTGGCGGTCGGATTAGAACGGATCTGCGAAGGCGCACCTATTGTGGTGCTGTGGCGGGCGTTGGGCGCGTACCTTGGCAGCGTGGCAGCCGCCGGTGACGCGTTGAGTGGCGATGTTGTGAAAGTACTTCGCCGGGTTGATGCCGAAATCAAGAACCTGGCGACCATCGGCAGAGAAGCGCTCCTGCAACCGGTCAACACGGCGCTGGTCGGGGTGCTGGTGGACGCTGCCATTCAACGGGGCGCCGAGAACGTCGAGCTCAGGCAGATCGCCGACGCGCTGGCGCTGGAAGCAGGGTCCCAGACGGCGGCGATTTCCGGTCGCGAAGCAATGCAACACGCCGCCAGCGCGTTGCGGGAAGATCTGGCAGCGATCAAGGATCAGTTGGACATGTTCGTACGCTCGGACGAGCGCACGGCGGATGGATTCAAACAGCTTGCCACGCCCCTCAGGCAGATCGGTAGTACGCTGTCGATACTGGGATTTGAAAGCTCGCGTGAAATTCTTTCGGACCAGGTTTCGGCATTGAACGCGGCATTGGAAACCGGTGTTGTCGACGATGCGGTGTTGATGGGTATTGCCGGAGCGCTGATTCAGGTCGATGAGAACCTTGCCGCGCTTGGACGTTCGCGCACCTCGACGCTCGCGGGAACGAGTGAAGCCGCGGCGATCATTTCGGATGCCCAGGTCGCAGTGCTCAACGAAGCGCGCAACGGCCTGGATGAAACCAAGCATGCGGTGGTCGACTACATCACCGCGCAATGGGATGTCAGCCGGTTGGAGGCGATTCCCGATTTGCTCAACGCGGTAAAGGGAGCGCTGGCCATCGTGCCCCTGGCAATGCCGGCAGTGCTCCTGGGACAGTGCGCGGATTACGTCAGAAATCATTTGCTGCGTGGCGAGAAACCCGATTGGCAGGCCCTGGATCATTTTGCCGACGCGATCAGTGGGGTTGACTACTTCCTCGAGCGCCTGATCGCGGAAGGCGCGCCCCCGGGCGATGAGATTCTGGTGGTTGTGCAGCGCAGCCTCGCGGCGCTTGGCGTTGCGGGGTTAGACCCGGACGAGGTCACCGCCGAACCGGTACTCATGGAAGCTGTCACCGAGACTGCCGAGGCCGAGAATGAAGCCGCCCGCGATGAACGCGCCCGCGATGAACCCGCGCGCGATGAAGCTGCCCGCGATGGACCCGCCGAGGATCCATCTGCGAGCCCGGACAGTGAGTTTTCACTGGAGCTGCTCGATGAGCCCGAACCAGAACCACCCACAGCTCAGGAGGGTGGAGCGCGTGTAGAAGAAGCAGACGTAGCACCGGATGCGGTGGAGCACGTCCAGGTGGATGCGCCCGTTGCCGCGACGGGACCATCGGGACCATCGGATCCATCGGAGCTAGCCCTCGAGCCGATGGATGAACAACCCGTTGGCGCGATGGCGGACGATGAGGAGCCATCTCCGATCGTCGAGGCGGTGGAGTTCAGTCGCGAGGAGCATGAGTTCGACGCCCTCGCCGAGTCAACTGCACCAGAGTCTCCTGCCGGCGACGAGGACGCCGACGCCGTGGATGGCGAGGCGCCGCTCGAACAACCGGTGCCCCTGGCACCGGTGGCAGAGGAACCCGCTGACGTAACCGATGAAGAATTCGACGAGGAGATCGTTGAAATCTTCGCCGAGGAAGTGACCGAGGTGCTCGCGTCGGTCGATGACTGGTTGCCGCAGTGGGCCGACGGGTATTCAAACGAGGAGGCGTTGACCGAGACCCGGCGCGCGTTCCACACGCTCAAAGGCAGCGGTCGAATGGTGGGCGCGGAGGTGATCGGCAAGCTGGCCTGGTCGATCGAGAACATGCTCAACCGGGTCATGGACGGCACCATCGAGCCCCACGAACAGGTGGTATCGCTGATTGGTGAAGCGAGCCGCCTGATCCCGTCGCTTAGCGAAGCGTTTCGTGCGCGGCAGCCGGTTGAAGAAGAATCCATTGCCGCAATCGTGGGGAGAGCCGATGTGCTCTCCTCGGGCGGGCGTATCGAGGAGCTTGATGCTCCGGTCGAGATTCCGGACGAAGCGGAAGTCGAAGCTGATTTCGAATCCGGGCCAGACATGGAAGCGCAGCAGATATCGACCGTTGGAACGTCGCAAGAGCCGGACTTGCATGAGCCGGAAGTCGACGTGCCGGAAACGGTAGCCGTCGATGAACCGGAGACTCTTGCCGACAGCGCTAAAGACCCCAAGGTGATGGCGCTCTTCGAGGAAGAGGCGAATCGTCAACTCGAAATTCTGGAGAGCCGGTTCAACAGCGAGGACGACATCGCCGAACTCGAACTCGACGAGGCGGTTATGCGTGCGCTGCATACCCTTCGCGGCAGCGCCGCGATGGCTGGCATCGACGGCGTTGCAGGGGTTGCCACCCCACTGTACGAAGTGGCGACAGCGTTCAGGGATACGATGCAGACAATCACCCCGGACCTGTTCGATTTCCTCCAGCAAGGCGTGTTCGCCTTGCGCCGTAGCCTTGATGCGCTGGGCGCCGGGAACGAGCCGGATGAAGACCAGTCGTTGTTTGAATCCGAGGCACGGCGAATTATCGCGGAGCTGGGTGCCGATCACGCATCAGGACTCAGCTCTCTGTTGCAGCTCGACGGCACCTCGGTCCTGGTCGGTGCGAGCGATCAGCTGATCGATTGGCGCCAAAGTGGCTCTCCTTCCGATGGTCTGGTGGATGTGGTGGCGGCGCTCCACGAGGTTCGGAACGAATGCCAGAGCCGGGGCATGGACGGGGTAGCGGATCTCTGCGACGGTCTGATTGAAAGCTACGAACATTTCGAAGCCGTCCCGCCTTCAGCGGCCGCGTTCGAGTCGTTGGACGAAGGTCACGAACTGCTGCTGGAGGTGTTCGATCGCATCGCGGCGGATCAGGAACCGCCCGATATGACCCCTGGGGTTGGCAAGCTGGCAGCGGCCAGGTTGGAAGCGCCCGAAACCTTATCAGCGCCGCCTAAGGCGGACCCGGAGTTGGGCAGCGCGGAAGTATTCAAATTCCCGACCGTGGACACCAAAGCCCCGACGGATGGCGGGCCGGATTTGCCCGGGCCTGAGCTGCAGGCGCAGCCCGAGGAAACGCCCCCCGACCAAGCGGGGCCCGCGGCGGAACAACGGAACGTGGCACGGCGCACGCTCCAGCTGCCCGATGATGTCGATGAGGAAATTCTGGAGATCTTCTTCGAGGAGGCGGATGAGCTTCTCGAATCCATCGATCACGGTGTTCATGAATGGATCGACGCGCGTGACAATCGCGTGTACTTGGAAAACCTTCTGCGAGACCTGCATACGCTGAAAGGCGGCGCCAGGCTTGCCGGACTGATGGAGCTTGGCGACGAAACTCATGCCCTGGAGTCCCACCTGGTGGCGGTGCAGAACGAAGAAGCCGCTCCGGACGATGAGTTTTTCAGCGACCTGCAACGACGCCACGATGAACTTGCCACGACCGTGTTGCTGCTCAAGGCGGCCGCACAGGGTGAGGAAATAGATCCGGAGAGCGTGCCGGCCGGGGTGGATGCCCCCGTCGAGAGTCAGCTCCCTGACGATGAGCCCGCGGAAGCCAATGCGGAACCCGAGGTGGCTGCGGCCAAAGACCTCGAGGTCGCTACGGCCGAAGAACCGATCGTACCGGTAGAGCCTGCGGAGCTGCAGACTGCAGAAGTGGCGCCGTTGGACCTGGAAACGGAACCGGAAACCGAGTCCCAGGCCCAGACGCCGGCGCGGGCGAGCGAGCCACGCGAGATGGTCCGGGTTTCGGCGACCCTGCTCGAAGAATTGGTCAATCTGGCCGGCGAAAACAGTATCGTTCGATCGCGAATAGAACAGGTTATCAACGATTTCTCCGGGTCCCTGGAAGAAATGGAAACCACCATCGAACGGGTTCGCGAGCAGCTCCGGCGCCTGGAGATCGAGACTGAAGCGCAGGTGTTGTTCCGCCACGCACGCGGCGATGGGCCTGTCTATGATGAGTTCGATCCGTTGGAAATGGATCGTTACTCCCAGCTGCAGCAGGTGTCCAAAAGCCTGTCGGAAACCGCCTCCGACATGTTGGAATTGAAGGAAACCCTGGCGAACAAGGTGCGCGAGTCCGAAACGCTGCTCATTCAGCAGGCACGGGTCAACACGGAACTTCAGGAAGGCCTCATGCGTACCCGCATGGTGCCCTTCAGCCGATTGCTGCCGCGCTTGCGCAGAATCGTAAGACAGGTGGCCCGCGACCTTGGCAAGCAGGTCGAATTCCACGCCTTTAACGCCGAGGGCGAGTTAGACCGCAATGTGCTCGAACGCATGGTTCCAGCGCTGGAACACATGCTGCGCAACTCGGTCGATCACGGGATCGAGATGCCCAACGTGCGCTCCAACTTCGGCAAGCCCGAGTTGGGCCGGATCGATCTGCGTCTGTCACGTGAGGCCGGCGATGTCGTCATTGAGATCACCGACGATGGCGCCGGTATCGACGTCGAAACCGTGCGCGCCAAAGCGATTGAACGGGGCTTGATGTCCGCGGACGCCTGGATGGCGGACGACGACATTCTGCAGTTCGTGCTGGCGCCCGGATTTACCACGGCAAAGGAGGTCACCCAGATATCCGGTCGAGGCGTTGGCATGGACGTGGTACACAGCGCCGTCAAAGAGCTCGGCGGCAGCATCGACATCATGTCGATGCCGGGCAAAGGCACGCGCTTTACGGTACGCCTGCCGTTTACGGTTTCCGTCAGCCGAGCGCTGATGGTGTCGGTGGGCGACGATATGTATGCGGTGCCGTTGAACAACATCGAAGGTATCGTTCGGGTCGCTACGCGAGAGCTCGCTGAGCTGTCCGACCCAAAAGGTATGGGTTTCGAATACGCGGGCGTGCCCTACCGGGTGCGCTATCTGGGGAGCTACATCGGGCGCGAATACGTGCCGCGTCCCGATCAGACGTCGGTGCCGATGGTACTGTTCCGTTCCGGAGACCAGGCGCTGGCGGTACATGTCGACAGCGTGCAGGGCAGCCGGGAGATCGTGGTGAAGAGTCTCGGGCCGCAATTTGCTGGTGTCGGTGGAATCTCGGGCGCAACGATTCTCGGCGATGGCAGTGTGGTGGTGATCCTCGATCTCATCACGTTGATTCGCGCGGACACGGGAGCCAGCACGCAGGTGCGGTCGGAACGACCGCAGTACGCGAGCGATCCAGCTCGGCCGAAATGCGTAATGGTGGTGGACGACTCCGTCACCGTTCGCAAAGTAACGTCGCGTCTGCTCGAACGACAGGGCATGGAAGTGATCGTAGCCAAGGACGGGGTAGAAGCGATGGCGCTGCTGCAGGAACGACGCCCGGACATCATTCTTCTCGACATCGAAATGCCACGGATGGATGGCTTCGAGGTGGCCCGCCAGGTGCGTCACGATCAGGGGTTCGCAGAGCTGCCGATCGTCATAATCAGCTCGCGGACAGGCAGCAAGCATCAGGAGCGCGCCACCGAGCTTGGTGTCAATCGATTCCTTGGCAAACCGTTCCAGGAGAGCGAGTTACTCGCGATCATCGACGAGCTGGTGGAAATATGAATTGCCGATCCATGACGATCAGGATCGTATGAGATGGCGGCCGTGGCGATAAATGACTCGACGGAACTGGCCTGTGTACTGATCCCGCTTGGGACGACGCAGCTATTGTTGCCCAACGTCTCGATTGCGGAGATCATTCCCTGGCGCCGGCTCAAGGCATGGGAAGCGTCGCCGGATTGGTGCATCGGCCTGGTGGGCTGGCGCGGCGAGGCGGTGCCGGTGTTGGAATTCGAGGCGCTCGGCAACTCGGTCGAGGCGCGTGCCGAACGCGGCCGTTGCCTGGTGATCATGAACCGGGCACGATCCAGCGTGGGACGTCCGTTCTACGCACTGGTGTCCACGGGCCTGCCGCGTCTGGTGCACCTCACCGCCGCTGACATGGAAAGCCACCCGATCCAACTGGGTGATGCGGAAGTCGCCTCGGTCTTGGTCGGAACGGAACCGGCTATCGTGCCGAACCTGAGCTTTATCGAGGAACGGCTCTCCGGGCTACCGGAAGCCAGCCTTCGCGCTGAGGGTTGAAGGTCCGCCGAAGGCTCGCTAATGGCGCCCGCCCGCACATCAGGGCGCGGCCCACCGCCACCCGTGACGAACGATGGTCAACGCCGCCTGGGGTGCGGTGTCGGCTCGCAGTACCAACTCGCCGATCCCGGCCGCAATTGCCCCGTGTGCCGCGGCGATGCGAAGTTCGAGCTCGCTGAACCCCCCTTCCGGACCAATGATCAACGCCGTATCCGCGGGAGCGGCGGGGCCGGTAAGGATTGGAGCGCCGGGCTGCAGAATGTAACAGCTCACGTCCTCGAAACCGGGCCACAACTCCTCCAAGGTTGTTGGCACATGCAACGCCGGTGGCCGCAGCCGGCCGCACTGCTCGCAGGCGGATTGCAGCACGCCGCGCCAATGCTCGAGGCGCGACGCCATGCGATCGGGGCGGACCCGGGCTTCGGTACGCTCGGTCTGCAGTAGCCAGATGTCCGTGGCGCCGAGTTCTGTCGCCTTCTGCAGCACGTAATCCTGTCGTTCGCGCTTCAATAACGCCTGGGCCAGATGCAGTCTGCATAAAGGGGCGGCTTCGGCGAGTTGCCGTGAGTAGATCATCAGCCGACAGCTGCGTGAATCGGCTTGTTCGATGCGCGCGGACCAGGCCGAACCGTCCCCGTTGAACACCGATACGGCTGCGTCTGCCCGCAACCGGAGCACCCGGCACAGATAGTGAGAACGCTCGGCATTGAGGGTCAACGGCTCTTGTTCGGCGAACTCCACGTCGACGAACAGTCGCGGTGCGGCCACTAGTCGGCCAGATTGTCTAGAACCGCCTGGCTCGGCCGCGCGCGATTGAGGGTGTAGAAGTGCAGACCTGGCGCGCCGCCAGCGAGTAGCCGGCGGCACAGGTCGGTGACGACCTCCGTGCCAAACTGCGTCAGCGATTCGGGGTCGTCCTGGTGGGACTCGAGTCTGAGGCGGATCCAGCGGGGGATCTCGGCGCCGCAGTTGTCGGAGAACTTGACCAGATTGGCGAAGTTGGTAATCGGCATGATGCCCGGCACGATAGGGACGTCGATGCCGCGGGCTCGGCAGCGATCGACAAAGTCGAAGTAGGCATCCGCGTTGAAGAAGTACTGTGTGATCGCGCTGTTGGCGCCGGCGGAAACTTTGGCGTGGAAGAAGTCCAGGTCCGCGTCGGGTGACGGGGCGTCCGGATGAGCCTCGGGGTAGGCGGCCACTTCGATGTGAAACGCGTTCCCGCTGTGACTTCGAATCAGCTCCACCAGCTCGGCGGCATACCGGACGTTTCGTCGGCTGCCCATTCCCGAGGGGACGTCGCCGCGCAGCGCGACGATTCGGTTGATGCCCAGGTCTCGATAGCGGTCGAGCAGCTTGCGCAGGGTGTCGTGGTCATCGTTGCCGATCGACAGGTGCGGCGCCACCGGCATTGCATCCGCGGCGATCGCGGCAACCGCGTCGAAGGTTCTATCCCGGGTCGAACCCCCTGCTCCATAAGTTACCGAATAGAACTCGGGCGCGTAGGCGGTCAGCCGGCCTCGGGTGCGCTCGAGGCTCCTCCGGCCCTGCTCAGTGTTGGCGGGGAAGAACTCGAAGCTCAACCGCTGGATCATCGGCCAGTGCCGCTATGCAGCGCCTGCAAGGGCGTCGGCCCGATCGGTGCGCTCCCAGGTAAAGCTCTCTTCGGTTCGGCCGAAGTGACCGTAGACCGCCGTCTTGCGATAGATCGGGCGCTTTAAGTCGAGCATGTCGATCAGTCCGCGTGGGCGCAGGTCGAAGTGCGCCCGGATCAGGGCGACGATCGCCTCGTCGTCGAGGGTCCCGGTGCCGAAGGTGTTGACGCTGATTGACGTGGGCTCGGCGACACCGATGGCGTAGCTGATCTGAATTTCGCAACGTTGGGCAAGGCCCGCGGCAACGATGTTTTTGGCCACGTAACGCCCCGCGTAGGCCGCCGATCGATCGACCTTAGACGGGTCCTTACCCGAGAAGGCGCCGCCGCCGTGCCGTGCCATCCCGCCGTAGGTGTCGACGATGATCTTACGTCCCGTAAGGCCACAATCGCCCGCCGGCCCACCCACCACGAACTTACCCGTGGGGTTGATGAACACCTTGGTATCGGCGGTCATCCAGTTGCCTGGCAGGATGGGCTTGATGATCTCCTCACGGACGGCTTCGTGCAGGTCCTTCTGCGAGACATCGGGATCGTGTTGAGTCGACAGCACCACGGCTTCGATCGCCGCGGGCCGGCCGTCGGAACCGTATCGGAAAGTCAGCTGGCTCTTGGCGTCGGGTCGCAGGAACGGGGCTGCACCGTTGCGGCGAACTTCGGCCTGGCGTTGCACGAGCCGGTGTGCATAGATAAGCGGGGCCGGCATCAGTACATCGGTCTCGTTGGTGGCATAACCGAACATCAGGCCCTGATCCCCGGCACCCTGTTCGTGATCTGCGGTTTCATCCACACCCATGGCGATGTCGCCGGATTGCTGGCCCAGCGCGTTGATCACGGTGCAATCATCCGCGTCGAAGCCAGCCGCAGCGGAGGTATAGCCGATGTCGCGGATCACCTGGCGGCAGAGTTCGTCCAGATTGACCTGGGCATTGGAGCGGATCTCGCCCGCGAGAACCACGATATTCGCTTTGATCAGAGTCTCGCAGGCGACCCGCGACTCGGGATCCTGCTCCAGCATCGCGTCGAGCACGGCGTCCGAGATCTGGTCTGCCATTTTGTCGGGGTGGCCTTCAGAAACGGACTCCGAAGTAAAAACGCTGTAATCGGCCATAAATCCGGTCCCCTCGGAGTCGGTAGGTCATCGGTGGGTCAGAGGCGGGGGCATTTTACTGGTTTAGTAGTACCGAATTGCAACAAAATTGCGTTGCCGGTGTGAAGTAACGACAATAGCGCCCCCTCGTCGGACCAATGTCAACAACACGATGCCTTCCCCAACGGAACGAGCTAACGCCATCCGGGCGCTGGCAATGGATGCGGTTCAGCGCGCGAAATCCGGACACCCCGGCGCGCCCATGGGGCTGGCCGACATTGCCGAAGTCCTCTGGCGCGAGATGCTGCGCCACAACCCCAACAACCCGAACTGGCCCAACCGGGACCGCTTTGTGTTGTCCAACGGGCACGCGTCGTTGTTGCTGTATTCGGTGCTGCACCTGAGTGGCTACCCGGTGAGCATCGAAGATCTGAAGAATTTCCGACAGCTCGGCGCACCCACGGCTGGCCACCCCGAGTACGGTGAATGCCCGGGGGTCGAGACAACCACCGGGCCGCTGGGACAGGGCCTCGCCAATGCTGTCGGCATGGCGTTGGCAGAACGTCAGCTTGCCGCGACGTTCAATAGAGACGGCCATCCGATCATCGATCATCGCACCTGGGTGGTGGTCGGAGATGGTTGTCTCATGGAGGGCGTCTCCCACGAGGTTGCGTCGCTGGCAGGGACCCTGAAGCTCGGCAAGCTGATCTGTGTGTATGACGACAACGGTATCTCGATCGATGGCGAGACCAAGGACTGGTTCACCGAGGACGTTCCGGCGCGCTTCGAAGCCTACGGTTGGCGGGTGATTCGAGACGTCGACGGGCACGACCCCGAGGAGGTGCGGCGGGCCCTGCAGGATGCGTGCGCGGATGAATCGCGGCCGACGCTGGTCTGCGCCCGAACCATTATCGGGTTCGGGGCCCCAACCAAACAGGGTACGGCAGGCGCTCACGGTTCGCCGCTCGGCGAGACCGAAATCGCCGACGCGCGGCGGGTACTGAATTGGGGCTACGAGCCCTTCGAGATTCCACCGGAGATCTATGCCGAATGGGATTGCCGCGAGTCCGGCGCCGCACGTGAGGCGCAATGGCAGGTCGCGTTGGATGCCTATCGCAAGGCGTATCCGGAGCTTGCCGCCGAGCTCGAACGGCGTCTTAGCGGTGAGCTGCCCATGGGTTGGGCGGAGGATCTGGAGCAATATGCGCTCGCCGCCCAGGCCCAGAACGATGACCTGGCGACGCGCAACTCCTCACAACGTTGTTTGAGCTTGATCGCAGCGCGTATGCCGGAGTTGTTCGGCGGATCGGCGGATCTCACCGGATCCAACGGCACGCGGTTCGATGGCGCGATCAACGCCGCGAACGACGATGCCGGAAATTACCTCAGTTATGGAGTGCGTGAGTTCGGGATGTCGGCGATCTGCAATGGCATCGCATTGCACGGCGGGCTCATACCCTACTCGGGTACGTTTCTGGTGTTTATGGAATACGCGCGCAACGCCCTGCGACTGGCGGCGCTCATGGGCATTCGCAACGTGTTCGTGTACACCCACGACTCGGTCGGGCTCGGTGAAGACGGCCCGACACACCAACCGGTGGAGCAGCTTGCGAACCTGCGCGCAACGCCCAACCTCTCCACCTGGCGCCCGTGCGATACCGTCGAGACTGCGTTTGCGTGGCGCGCCGCGTTGGCCCGCAAGGACGGCCCGAGCGCCTTGATTCTGACCCGCCAGAAAATCCGTGCCCAGAGCCGCGACCCGGCGACGTTTGCCGAGGTAGCGCGCGGTGGCTATGTCCTGGTGCGCGAGCAGGGCGATCTCGATGCCATCGTCATCGCCACGGGCTCGGAGGTGGAGTTGGCGGTCGACGCAAGTGATCAGTTACGCGCCGAGGGAATCGACGTCCGGGTGGTATCGATGCCGTCGGTGGACACTTTCCTGGCGCAGAGCGAGGACTATCGGCAATCCGTGTTGCCGGATTCGGTGCGCGCCCGGGTCGCGGTCGAAGCGGGCCATCCTGACGCGTGGCATCGTTTTGTGGGCTTGGATGGCGCGGTGGTCGGGATCGCAAGATTCGGCACGTCGGCGCCCGGCGCTGAAGCGATGAGCGCCATGGGGATGGATAGCAACGCGGTAGTCGAGGCGGTACGCCGGGTAACCGCGGCATAGCGCCGATGAGTATCCTGAAGATGGAGGATCTCGATCTCGCGGGTCGGCGTGTGCTGATCCGCGAGGACCTCAACGTTCCCGTCAAAGGGGGCGTCGTTGTCAGCGACGCGCGCATTCGCGCCGCGTTGCCGACGCTTCAGGCGGCACTCGGCGCGGGTGCCGCGGTGCTGCTCATGTCACACCTGGGGCGCCCCGACGAAGGTCAGAGTCCGCTGACCCAGCCGGAATTTTCGATGGCTCCCGTCGCGGCGCGGCTGAGCGAGCTGCTCGGACGTGCGGTGCCCCTGGCCGATTCCTGGCTGGACGGCGTGGAGGTGACGCCCGGACAGCTGGTGTTGGTGGAAAACGTCCGTTTTCAGCAAGGCGAGAAAGCCAACGACGAAGCCCTGGCAAGACGCATGGCAGCGCTCTGTGACATATACGTAATGGATGCATTTGCGACCGCGCACCGAGCGCAGGCGTCCACTTGTGGAGTGGCCCGGTATGCGCAGTGCGCTTGTGCCGGACCACTGCTGCTGGCCGAACTCGATGCCCTGGAGCGGGCCCTGGCGAATCCTGCCCGGCCGCTGATTGCGGTGGTTGGCGGTTCGAAGGTCTCGACCAAGCTCGAGGTGCTTGATCGGCTTGCGGAGATCGCCGACGGCATCATCGTGGGCGGCGGCATCGCCAATACATTTATCGCGGCGGCTGGATTCGAGGTGGGACGCTCGCTGCATGAAGCGGATCTGCTGGATGCTGCGCGGCGTATTGCAGGCAAGGTCGAAATCCCTCTGCCGGTGGATGTGATGACGGCCCAGCGGCTTGACGAATCGAGCCTCGCGGTGCTGCGCCTGGTCGACGAGGTACCGGTCGATGAGATGATTCTGGACATCGGCCCGCGTAGTGCCGCTTCCTTTGCGGACCTTCTCAAGAGCGCGGGTACCGTGCTGTGGAACGGGCCGTGCGGCGTGTTCGAAATCGATCAGTTCGGCGAGGGCACCCGGGTGCTGGCTGAAGCGATTGCTGCGAGTGACTGCTTTTCAATTGCCGGAGGCGGCGATACGCTTGCTGCGATCGACAAGTACGGGGTTCGGGATGGGATTTCCTACATCTCTACCGGTGGAGGCGCGTTCCTGGAGTTCGTGGAGGGCAGGAAGTTGCCCGCCGTAGCCATCCTGGAACAGCGCGCTTCTGGTCCGTGAAGAGCCCGATGAGCTTCGATGCTGAAGCGGTACGCGCGTCTCTGCGCCCACTGGTGCCAAACGAAGCTACGGTCTTCACCGCGGACGAAGAGCGCTATCTGCGTTTCTACGGCATCCACTACAGCGAAGGGATTGCCGACCTGCGACACAGCCTCGGCGTGGTCGAAACCCCGACGCACAGCATCTCGGTGCACCACTGGCGACCCTTGGATGCCACAGGCACGGCGGTGGTATTGCATGGTTACTACGACCATGTCGGACTGTACGGGCACCTCATCCGTTATCTGCTTGGCCGCGGCCTCGCGGTAGTGAGCTTCGATCTACCCGGACACGGTTTGTCGAGCGGCGCGGTGGCATCCATCGAAACCTTCGATCACTACGTTAGTGCGTTCGATGCATGTCTGGATGTGCTCGGCAGCCATCTCGATCAGCCGTGGGATCTGTTCGGTCAAAGCATGGGTGGTGCGATCGCCATGGAGTGGCTGCTCGGCCGGGGGCTGACAATCAGCAACTCGCCATTCAAGCATGTGGTGCTGCTGGCGCCGCTGGTTCGTCCGGCGTCCTGGCAGCTGGTGCGGCTCTACTACTACCTGGCCCGGCGGTTCGTCAAGGAGCGACCGCGAACGTTCGCTGCCAATGCGGAAAATCCGGAGTTCATCGCATTTCTGCGGGATGAGGACGTGCTTCAGGCGCGGACGTTGCCGGTGCAATGGGTGACCGCGATGATTGGCTGGATGAAGCGCTTCGAAACCTATCCTGGGACCGATATCGCGCCGCTGGTGGTGCAGGGTCAGTCGGACCGCACGGTGGACTGGAAGTACAACATGAGAATTCTGGAGCGCCTGTTCGAACCCGATGTGCTGTACATTCCTGAAGCGCGTCACCACCTGGTCAACGAGTCCGCGCCGATCCGCGCACGGATGTTTGCCGCGATCGATGCCGAGCTGGAACGCTAGTGTAGTGCGCCAGCGGTGACGATGATTGATGCACTGAATGAGATTTTCTCGGCCGCGCGGGTCCGGACGGATGCGGAGTCACTGACTGCCTGGGGCCGTGACTGGACCCGCAGCGTGGCCCCTGCGCCCGCCGCGGTGGTCTTTCCCGAACAAGCCAGCGAAGTCGTCGCGTTGGTGCGACTTGCCAATCGGCGTGGATTCAAACTGGTTCCCTCGGGGGGCAGGACCGGGCTGTCGGGCGGCGCGGTTGCCAGCGCCGGAGAGATCGTGGTTTCTTTCGACAGGATGAACCGGATCGTTGGGTTCAACGCCACGGACCGGATTGTGCGCTGTCAGGCGGGCGTCGTGACTCGAGTGTTGCAGGAATTCGCGGCAGATCAGGGGCTGTATTATCCGGTCGACTTCGCGTCGTCGGGCAGCAGCCAGATTGGCGGCAATATCGCCACCAACGCCGGTGGGATCCGGGTGATCCGCCACGGCTTGACGCGCGACTGGGTTGTTGGGCTTACCGTGGTGACCGGCAGCGGTGAGCTCGTCGAGTGCAATCATGGGCTTACGAAGAACGCCACGGGCTACGATTTTCGACATCTGATGATCGGCTCGGAGGGAACCCTGGGACTGATCCTTGAAGCCGAGATGCGGCTGGCGGCGCCGCCCGAGCCACAGACGGTAATGGTTCTTGGGATCAATCGGTTCGGCGATATCCTCGAAGTGCTGGCGTGCTTTCAGGCGGCTCTGTCGCTGTCGGCGTTCGAGTTCTTCTCTGAGCTCGCCTTGACCAAGGTGCTCGAGCATCGGCAATTGCGGCGACCCTTCGCGAGGGCGGCACCGTTCTATGCCTTGCTGGAATTCGATCAGGGCGAGACCGAACAGGCGACTGCCGCGTTCGAAGCATGCCTTGCCCAGAACTGGGTAGAAGACGGTGTGCTGAGTCAAAGCGAATCCCAGGCGCGCGATCTCTGGCAGCTGCGTGAAGGCATCTCGGAGAGCATCGCGCCATTTACGCCATACAAGAATGACGTTTCCGTAAAGGTTTCCCAGGTGCCGCAGTTCCTCGTCGAAGTGGAGGCCGTGGTCAGCAGCCGCTATCCGGACCTGGAGGTGTGCTGGTATGGGCACATTGGCGACGGCAATCTGCATCTGAACATCCTGAAGCCGGACGCGTTGGATGTGAGTACGTTCTACGAACGCTGCCATCGCATCAGCCCACAGATCTTCGAGGTGGTCGAACGCCATTCCGGTAGCATTTCCGCCGAACACGGGGTCGGGCTGTTGAAGCGTGACTTTCTTGGCTACAGCCGAACGCGCGTGGAGCGCCGGCTGATGCGCCAGCTCAAAGCGGTGTTCGACCCTAATCAGGTGTTGAATCCAGGCAAGCTGCTGGTTGCGGACTCAGGTTAACCAGCGCGTACCCTCTGGGCCCGCGACGATCACGCGGTCGGCGGCCTGCGCGGCGAAAATCCCGTTGCACACGGTGCCGACGACGTTGTTGAGGTCGGTCTCCATGCGCGCCGGGTCGGTCAGCTTCAGCCCGTACACATCCAGGATCAGATTGCCGTTGTCGGTAACGAAATCCTCGCGCAGGACCGGCGTGCCGCCGGCGGCGACGATCGCTCTACCCACCAGACCCCGCGCCATCGGGATCACTTCCACCGGCACCGCAAACGTGCCCAGCACGTCGACGACCTTGGTGTGATCGACGATGCAGATGAACTCGTCCGCTGAGGCGGCGCAGATTTTCTCCCGCGTCAGCGCGCCACCGCCACCTTTGATGAGCCGCCGCTGCGGATCAACCTCATCGGCGCCGTCGATGTAGACGGCTATCGACGCGGCGGCATTCAAGTCGATGACGGCTATGCCGTGTTGACGCAAGCGGGCGGCCGACGCATCCGAACTCGCTACGGCCGCGTCGAAAACGCCCCGATGTTCGGCCAGTAGATCGATGAAGCAATTCGCGGTAGAACCGGTACCGATGCCGATGATGCCGTCGCGGCCCAACTTCGGGAGGACCTCCTCCAGTGCCGCCTTTGCCGCCGTACGTTTCAGGTCGTCGCTGCTCATGCCAAGACGCAGACCCACTCGCCATACGTACCGCCCGCCATTAGTATGTCGCCGCCCCCGCAAACTGGTCTGCCCATGCTGGAACGATACGTGAAGAAAATCCTCGCGTCGCGGGTGTACGACGTTGCCGTGGAGACACCCCTGGACGAGGTACCGAACCTGTCGCGGCGCCTGGGGAACCGGGTGTATCTGAAGCGCGAGGATCTGCAGCCGGTATTCTCGTTCAAGATCCGTGGGTCCTACAACAAGATGGCACAACTGACGGATGCGGAGCGGGCCCGCGGCGTCGTCGCAGCATCCGCGGGCAACCATGCCCAGGGTGTTGCCCTGGCGGCCCGGGAACTGGGAATCGCCGCACACATCGTCATGGGGCGCAACTCCCCGGAGATCAAGATCAGTGCGGTGAAAAATCTGGGCGCACGGGTCCTGTTGCGTGGCGATAGCTATGACGAAGCCGCAGTCTACGCCCAGCAACTGGTGCAGCAGCACGATTACGTATTCGTCCATCCCTATGACGATCCCGATGTGATTGCCGGCCAGGGGACGATCGGAATGGAGATCATCAACCAGCATGGCGGTGCGATTCACGCGATCTTTGTGCCGGTGGGCGGTGGCGGGCTCATCGCGGGCATCGCCGCGTACGTGAAATATCTGCGCCCGGAGATTCGGATAATTGGCGTGGAGGCGGAAGGGTCTGCGTGTCTGACCGCTGCGCGGGCCGCCAACAGGCGTGTTAAGTTGCGTTACGATAGCCTGGATCTGTTCGCCGACGGAGTGTCAGTGGCGCAGGTGGGCAAGGAACCGTTCAAAATCGCACGCCGTTGGGTCGACGACGTCATTACGGCCAGCACCGATGAAATCTGCGGTGCGATCAAGGACATTTTCGACGATACCCGCAGCATTGCAGAACCGGCGGGAGCGTTGGCGGTCGCCGGATTGAAAAAGTACGTGGCGCTCAGCGGGGTGAGCGGCGAGGACTTGATCGCCATCGATAGCGGCGCCAATGTCAACTTCGACAGGCTGCGACACATTTCTGAACGGGCGGAGCTTGGTGAGAAACGCGAAGCGATCCTGGGTGTGACTATTCCCGAGCGGCCGGGGAGCTTCAGACGATTCTGCCGCCTGTTGGGTAAACGTAACATCACCGAGTTCAACTACCGCTATGCGGACTCTGCCGCGGCCCAGGTCTACGTGGGCGTTCAGGTCGCGTCCGAAGAGGACCGGACCCCGCTGATCGACGGGCTACGCAAGTCCGGCTACGAGGTCCAGGACATGACCGACAACGAGGTCGCTAAGCTGCACGTGCGGCATATGGTGGGCGGACGGGGCGACGGTGATCGGGAGGAGATTCTGTATCGCTTCGAATTTCCCGAGCGGCCGGGCGCGCTGCTGAAATTTCTTGGCGGTCTGGGGTCGAAATGGAACATTACGATGTTCCACTACCGCAATCACGGTGCGGCCTGGGGCCGAGTCCTGGCCGGCTTCCAGGCGTCCCGTGGCGATCGTCGAGCGTTGTCGGGGTTCCTCGACCAGATCGGCTATCGCTATTGGGAAGAGAGCGAGAACCCGGCGTATCGGATGTTTCTGCGATAGCCTTTCACTAAGCCGCCGCGGGCGCTTGACTAAGCTGCCGCGGGCGCCTTACTAAGCCGCTGCGGACTGTTTCTAAATCGCCGCGGGCACTTCGCCGCCGTGGTCGGGCGGGTAACGAGCAAATTCCTGTTCGAACACCAACCGGGTGGCGTCTGTCATCCGGTCGATGAACAGATGCCCGTCGAGGTGATCGAACTCGTGCTGGAACACGGTCGCTAGAAAGCCCTGCGGTTCGATGCGTTGCGCTCGGCCGTCGAGGTCGGTGTAGTTGACGCGGATGTGTTGTGGGCGCTCGACCCAGCCGAGCAGCCCCGGTATCGATAGACAGCCTTCCCAATAGCCAGCTCGGGTATCGTCCAGCACCGTAATTTCCGGATTGGCGAAGACGGTCAGTGGCACTGCCTCGAGCTCGCCGTAGCGTGTTGGGCCGCCGGGGATCTCGATGATTGCGAGTCTGATCGATTCGTTGATCTGCGGCGCGGCGAGGCCGATGCCGCCGTAATCATGCAGCGTATCCAACATGTCGTCGATCAAAACGCGAGTCGCTGGTGCGCCTAGTTCTTCGATGGTCAGTTCGCGGGCGCGTTGGCGCAGTGTGGGATGGCCCATGCGAATGATTCTACGTACCGCCATCTGCTTGCACCATTAGCCGCGTTGGGAGAAGCGCCGCGCGCGGGCGCTGAAACCTGTTAGCCCGGATTCCGTGACTGCGGCGTCCAGAGGAACGTCCCACGATTCGCGTGGCAAAGAGTCGACCTGCTGCAAGGCGTGGGCGAGGCCTACCACCAGCGGTTTGCGGCCGCGGGGCGTCAGAAATCGGTCATAGTAGCCGCCGCCCATTCCCAGCCGATGCCCGAGGTTGTCGAAGGCAACCAGTGGCGCGAACACGATGTCGATCGCAAGCCGAGGGATGTAGATTGCGGTCAACGGGTCCGGTTCTGGGATGCCGTACCGATTCATGAGCAACGGCGTGGTCGCGGTCACGCGATAGAAATCCATGGTGCCGGCTCGATCGACTACGGGCAGGGCGACGACTCTGCCCGTGGCCAGCAGGTGATCGATTATCGGCGCGGTGTCGAGTTCGCCGTCGGCTGCGCTGTAGATCGCGATGGTCCGGCCGGCGAGCAGAGTTCCGCTGGCGATGAGGTGACGGTTGACGGTTCGCGCGTGCGCCTGCTGCAGCGCCACGCTGAGCTTGCCGCGCTGGCGGCGCAGTGCGTCCCGCAGCGCTCGCCGCGAGGGTCGCCGCGCGGTGGGTCGGGGGCTTGGGGTGCTGGAGTTCGATGACATGTATCGATTGCCTCCCGGAGATGCCGCTGTACAGGTTGGCCCTGAACCGTATTGGCTCAAGGCGGAGACTCGGGCAGCGACAAAGGCGTCCCGCAAACGGCGGGCATGCACACAGGCGAAGTCGCCGAAATCCCCTGTAGTTTCTCTAACGGCTCAAGGACGACACCAGACTGGCGAGCATCCCAGGAGACGCTGGCAGTATAGCCGAAACGAGCCTCGGCACACGCCATTGACGCCGATCTGTGATCGAGTTATAGAAACGTATTCCTTTGCGCCGCAGCCTACTCTGGCTGGCCGGTTCAGGCATCATCGTCCAGCGCATCGTTGAGTCTTTGAGCGAGTGCACTGATGCGGCCCGACGCGTTCGCGGTGTCCTCGCGCAGGCGCAGAAAATCGTGGGCAATGTTCAGTGCGGCCATCACGGCCATGCGGTCGAGGCCCAATACATTTCCGCCTTCGCGAATCTCCCGCATCTGCGCGTCCAGGTGTTTCGCGGAAGCCGTCAGTCCATCGACCTCGTCGGGCGGGCAGCTTACCTGATACTCCTTGTCGAGGATGCGGACACTGATGGTCGAGGGCGACTCGCTCACGAGTCCTGCTCGAGGGACTTCAGGCGGCTGATCATCGATTCGACTTTGCTCTTTGCGAGCTCGTTATGCTCAATCAGCTTGGCACGTTCGGTGGTCCAGGAGCTTTGAACCTGACGCAGGGCGTGGTTCTCTCGCGACAAGAGTTCGCACCGGTCGAAGAGCTCTCCGAGCCGGCGTTCCAGAACATCGAGGTCGCTGGCGTTCATAGCACTTTCTTGTTCACCAAAACCATTCTCCAGCGTAGCCCGTGCGCCGCGGAAGTGTCAACGCGAAGTCGGCGGGTCTGAGCACTGGGTAGCATGGTTTGGTGTTAGCATTGGCGCCGCATTCCGGGACCGTTGCAGGAACGTTGGGCGAGCTTGAAGACACCGTCTGGGAGTTTCCGGTTGGGACGTCCACTTCCCATCTGCACGGCTGTGTTTGCGGAATGTCGTGCGCAAACACGCTATCCGATCAGGAAGCTTTTCTGCGCACCCTGGTTGATCGGTTGGAGCCGCTGCTCGGCGAAGACGATACCCCCTTGACAGATCGGTTGGCGGATTTGGCGGAATGGTATGGCGGCTGTCTGCTCGGTTTCGGGGTTGCCGCCCCAGCCGATGGGCTGACCCGGACGGGGCGGGAGATGTTGCACTCGGAACAGCAGACAAAGGGCACGGGAGCAGACGATGGCAATCGCTGAACATCGCCGTCGTCGGGAGCGTCTGATGCGAATGATGGAACCCGGGTCCATCGCGGTACTGCCCGCTGCCGAAGAAACGATGCGCAATCGTGACACCGCACATCTGTTCCGGCAGGACAGCGACTTTTACTACCTGACGGGGTTCGAAGAGCCGGGCGCGTTGCTGGTGCTTGCGCCGGGACGTGCGCACGGCGAGGTCATTCTGTTCTGCCAGGAGCGCGACCCCGTTTTCGAGCGCTGGAATGGCGAGCGCGTCGGTCCGGACCGGGCCCAGCAGGTGCTGGCCGTTGATGACGCGTTCCCGATGGGCGACGTCGAAGATATCCTGCCCGGGTTGCTGGAGGGGCGCGAGCGGATTTACGTGACCCTGGGCGAGCACCCGGCCTTCGATGCCGATCTGCTGGGTTGGGTCAAAGGCATTCGCGCACGGGAAGCCAGCGGGGCGCGGCCGCCGGGAGAGTTCGTGGCACTGCGGCATCTGCTCCACGATCTGCGGCTGGTCAAGTCGGCGGCAGAGCTGAAGCTGATGCGCAAGGCGGCCGGCATCACGGTCGGTGCCCACCTGAGGGCGATGCGAACAACCAAGCCCGGCCTGACTGAGGCGCATATCGAGGCGGAAATCATCCATGAATTCATGCGCAACGGTGCGCGGTTTCCGGCATATCCATGCATCGTGGGTGCCGGCGCCAATGCTTGCATCATGCACTACGTGCGCAATGACGCGACCATGAAAGATGGCGATCTGGTGCTCGTCGATGCCGGTTGCGAGTATCAGTACTACGCCTCGGATGTAACCAGGACGTTCCCGATCAACGGGCGCTTCACCGGCGAGCAACGCGCTGTTTATGAAATCGTGCTCGCGGCGCAGGCCGCGGCGATTAAGGCGGCTCAGCCAGGCGCTCATTTCAATGTGCCCCACGAGATGGCGATCGACGTGATGGTCGATGGTTTGCTGAATGAAGGCCTGCTGAACGGCGACAAAGCGGAAATAATCGAAGCGGGGACCTATCAGCAGTTCTGTGTGCACAAGACCTCGCACTGGCTTGGGATCGATGTGCACGATGTGGGTGACTATCGGGTCGACGGCACCTGGCGGGCGCTGGAGCCGGGCATGGTGATCACCGTGGAGCCGGGTATCTATATCGCAAAAGATGAACCCGATGCGCCCCAGCGATTCCGGGGCATGGGCATACGGATTGAAGACGATGTGTTGATCACCAAGACGGGCAACGAGGTGTTGACTGCGGCGGCGCCAAAGCAAATTGACACCATCGAGGCGGCTATGCATGGCTGACTTCGATGTGGTCGTCGCCGGCGCTGGGTTGGTCGGTGCCACGGCGGCCCTCGTTCTGGCCGATCTGGGCCTACGCGTTCTCGTGGTGGAACCAAGTGTGCCGGAGCGCAACCCCGGCCCTTCCGGTTTCGAAGCCCGGACCCTTGCTCTGAATCCAGCGTCCCGTGCGCTGCTGGAACCCCACGCAAGCTGGGCGGACTTCGCGCCCCACCCGTTTCATGCGATTCGAGTCTGGGAAGACACCGGCACCCGGTCGATCTCCTTCAAAGCGGAGGAAGTCGGGCGTACGGAATTAGGTTGGATCGTGGAGGCGGCACGCGCCTCGGTGGCGCTGTGGCGTGATCTCGATTCGGCGGACGGGATATCGGTTCTCGTGGGGGAAAAGATCGGCAGACTCGAGGTCCGGGCGGATGACTTGAGCCTCCATGTTGGCGCTGATTCCATCAGCGCACGCCTGTTGATTGGTGCGGACGGGGCGCAGTCGGGGATAAGGACTTTGCTCGGGGTCGCGACGCAAACCCTCGAAACCCCTCACGCCGCTCTGGCCGCGGTGGTCGGGACGCAATACGACAGTGCCGGGGTCGCCTATCAGCGATTCCTGGAGGATGGGCCGGTTGCGCTGCTGCCGTTGCCGGGCGGTGACGCCGGCGGGTACAGCTCGGTGGTCTGGTCCCAACCCAGGGATGAGGCCCGCCGGCGCCTCGGACTGACCGATGCGGAGTTTGCCCTGGAACTCGAGCAGGCGACGGAAGGCGTCCTTGGCGCAATCGGCTCCGTGGATCGCCGGGTGGTGTTCGACCTGGACCAGCGGGTCGCGGAGACGTTCCATCCCAACCAACGGGTGCTGCTGCTGGGTGACGCTGCCAGAGTGCTTCACCCCCTCGCCGGTCAGGGTGTGAATATCGGTCTGGAGGATGTTGCGGACATGCTGGGCGTCGCTACTCGGCATTGCGCGGCGACCGACTTCGATCCCGGCGCTCCGGGAATCTGGCGCGGCTACGCGCGGCGCCGGCGGGCAAAGGCGCTGTTGCTGGTCCGGCTCATGGACGGATTCCGGCTCGGCTATTCACTGGACGACCCGATGCTGCGATTGTTGCGTAACGTGGCGGTCCAGGCCTTGGATCACAGCGGATTCGTCAAGGCCGGTCTGATACGCGAAGCGTTGGGCATCGGGCTCTCGGCATGACAGCGTGTGGCTGGGTAGAATGCGCGCTCGCTCGGATTCTGGACGCGTAACGGGCCAACCCATGGGCAACCGCACACCCCTGTTTGATGCGCATCGCGCGGCAGGCGCGAAGATAGTCGATTTTGGTGGCTGGGACATGCCGCTGCACTATGGGTCGCAACTCGAAGAACACCATGCGGTACGTCGCGACGCGGGCGTATTCGACGTATCGCACATGACCGTCATCGATGTGTCCGGTCCCGCCGCCGTGTCGTTTTTGCGTCACTGTCTGGCCAACGACGTTGCCCGGCTCGACGAGAAGGGGCGGGCGCTGTACGCGGTCCTGCTGAATGCGTCGGCGGGAATCGTCGACGACCTGATCGTCTATCGGCGCAATGGCGATTTCCGCCTGGTGGTCAATGCCGGAACGCGCGAGGCGGTGCTGGCGAATATCAATTCCCACGCCGCGGCCTTCGATGTGTCGGTGGTACATCGGGGAGAGCTTGCGATGCTCGCGGTCCAGGGACCGGGCGCGGTGGAGCGGGTCGTCGGAATCTGCGGACTCACGGGGATCGACGCGCTGGCGCCGTTCAGCATGCTGGAGCGCGATGACTGGATGATTGCCAGGACCGGCTATACCGGCGAAGACGGTGTAGAGCTGATCTTGCCGGACGATGCAATTGCGGGCGTGTGGAGCGATCTCTTGGCAGCCGGCGTCGCTCCCGCCGGATTGGCGGCGCGCGACACATTGCGGCTGGAGGCCGGGCTCAATCTGTACGGGCAGGACATGGATGCGAAGACTCACCCGTTGGAGGCGAACCTCGGCTGGACCATCGCCTGGCGACCGGAAACGCGGGATTTCGTCGGCCGCGAAGCGCTCACCGCGATCCGTGAAGCAGGCAGCCGGTGGAAACTGACAGGGGTCGTGCTGGAAGGCCGGGGCATCATGCGCCACGGCTATCGGGTGATTACCGAAGCCGGTGAGGGAACCGTCACCAGCGGTATATTTTCGCCAACGTTGGGTTACAGTGTCGCGCTGGCGCGTGTTCCGAGGGCTGCCGCCGGCGCTTGCGAAGTCGAAATCCGAGGCAAACACTGGTCCGCGCGGCTGGTCCGTCCGCCGTTCGTGCGCCACGGCGTTCGGGTGCACAAGTGACGCTCGTGGGCCGAACCACGTCGCGCACTTCAGGAGTCGATCGATGAGTGAGTTTCCAGCCGAACTGAGATACGCGCCGAGCCACGAATGGGCGCGTGTCGAGGACGAGGGCGTGGTTGCCGTGGGCATCTCGGATCATGCACAGGATGCGCTGGGCGACGTGGTCTACGTTGAGCTTCCCGAGGTTGGGCAGGACGTGGAGGCTGGCGAGGAGGCCGCGGTGGTGGAGTCCGTCAAAGCCGCGTCGGATATCTACGCGCCGGTCTCGGGAACCATCGTGGCAGTGAACACGCTGCTCGAAGATGCGCCTGAAACGGTCAATCAGGATCCCTACGGCGATGGTTGGTTCTTCAGGATACAGTCGCGCGACGACGCCGAACTCGACGCGTTGCTCGATGCGCAGACCTATGCCGAACACTGCGAATCGGAATCGCCTTGACCGGGCGCAACAGCCGGGATCGCTGAACACGCATGCCATTCATTCCCCACACGGCGGCCGAAGTGGACGCCATGCTCGATGCGATTGGAGCTGAGTCCATCGAGCAACTGTTCGATGAAATTCCATCCCAATTGCGTGCGGGGGAACTGCGTACGGTGCCCGAAGCGCGTAGCGAAATGGCCATGCTGCGGCTCATGGGCGAGCGCGCCCGGAAGGATCAGCTTCAGCTCTGCTTTCTCGGGGCGGGTTGCTACGATCACCACATTCCGAGCGCTGTCTGGGACATCACCCAGCGCGGTGAGTTTCTCACCGCCTACACGCCGTACCAGGCCGAAGCGAGCCAGGGCACGCTGCAAGTGATTTACGAATACCAAAGCATGATGACCGCGCTGACGGCGCTCGACGTGTCCAATGCGTCGGTCTACGACGGCGCCAGCGGGCTTGCCGAAGCGGTCCTGATGGCGGTGCGCGCCAACCGGAAGAACAAGTCGCGCAGGGTGCTCATGGCCGAGACCGTCCACCCGCTGTACCGGCAGACCGTTGCCACGATCGTGCGCAATCAGGGCATTGCTCTGGACAGTTTGCCGATGACCGCCAGCGGCGTGGTGGATCCGGCCGCGCTGAACGGTCATGCCGAGCCGCCGGTGGCGCTCGTGGTGCAACAGCCCAACTTCTTCGGGTTGCTGGAACAGGTCGATGAATTAACGGACTGGGCTGCGGCTCATGACGTGCTGGTCATCGCGGTGGTCAATCCGACCTCGCTGGCAATTCTCAAACCGCCCGGCCAGTGGGGTGAGGGCGGTGCCGACATCGCCTGCGGTGATGGCCAGCCCCTCGGCATTCCGATGGCATCGGGTGGACCGTCCTTCGGTTTCATTTGCTGTCGGCAGGCGTTCGTGCGACAGCTGCCGGGTCGAATCATCGGCCGTACGGAGGATCTGGATGGCCGCACCGGTTTCACCCTCACCCTGCAAGCACGGGAACAGCACATCCGCCGCGCCAAGGCGACCTCCAACATCTGTACCAACCAGGGGCTGCTGGTGACTGCGGGTACCATTTATCTCAGCTTGCTCGGCCCGGCGGGGCTCGAAGGGGTCGCCGGTCAATGTCACCGGCGTACCGCCCAACTGGCGAGTGCCGCCGTGACGCTGCCGGGTGTCACGGAACGCTTCGCGGGCCCGTTTTTTCACGAGCGGGTGCTCGCGTTGCCCTGCGAGGCGGAACCCGTCGCCGAGAAGCTCGCAGCTCGCGGGATTCTCGCCGGCCTGCCGCTGGGTGATTACTTTCCCGAATTGTCGCGATGTCTGTTGGTTTGCGGTACCGAGAAGCACAGCGACGAAGACATCGAGCGCTACGTGACGGAACTCGGAGCAGCCCTGTCTTCGACGGAGGCGGTGGCATGAACCGCGACACCAGAACCATCTTCGAGCTGTCCAGGCCCGGACGAATGGCGACGGCTCAGGTCCCGAAGGTCCCGAAGGCCCCGAAGGCCCCGGCGGCGGTCGAGATGGCCGATATCCCGGTCAACCTGCGCCGCCCGTCGCGCCCCGGCTTGCCGGAAGTGTCGGAACTGCAGGTTGTGCGCCACTACACCAACCTGTCGCGCAAGAATTTCTCCATCGAGAATCAATTCTACCCGCTGGGTTCCTGCACCATGAAGTACAACCCTCGCGGTACTCACCATGCGGCCGCGCAGCCCGGTTTCCCCGGCCGGCACCCGCTGGCGCCCGCGGCGCACAGCCAGGGCTTTCTCGAGTGTCTGTTCGATCTGCAGGAGATTCTCAAGGACGTTACCGGCATGACCGGCGTGTCGCTGACCCCCATGGCGGGGGCCCAGGGGGAGTTCGCCGGGGTTGCGATGATCCGTGCCTATCATGAGGC
This sequence comes from Gammaproteobacteria bacterium, assembly GCA_004357385.1. Taxonomy (GTDB): domain Bacteria; phylum Pseudomonadota; class Gammaproteobacteria; order Pseudomonadales; family Azotimanducaceae; genus SMWF01. Next base: position 45,963 of record SMWF01000019.1, read on the forward strand.
CCGCGGCGATGCGGCCCGCTCGGAAATTCTGATCCCCAACGCCGCCCATGGCACCAATCCGGCGACCGCGGTGATGTGTGGGTATGGCGTGCGCGAGGTGCCGTTAACCCCTGACGGCGACGTCGATCTGGACGCCTTGAAGGCCAGCGTCGGACCACAGACCGCGGGACTGATGATGACCAATCCGTCGACTTGTGGAGTGTTCGACCGGCGCATCGAGGGAATCGCGGCAACGGTTCACGATGCGGGCGGTCTGCTTTATTACGACGGCGCCAACCTGAATGCGATTCTCGGCAAGGTGAAACCCGGCGACATGGGCTTCGATGTCCTGCACATGAACCTGCACAAGACCTTCGCCACACCCCACGGCGGCGGCGGTCCCGGGTCGGGACCGGTGGGAGTGAATGATAAGCTTGCGCCCTATCTCCCCGTGCCGATGGTCGGCCGGGATGACGCGGGGGGATTTCGCTGGCTGACCCAGCAGGATGTGCCGGGCAGCATCGGCCGGTTGTCGGCATTCATGGGCAACGCGGGCATCCTGTTGCGGGCCTTCGCGTATGCACTGATGCTGGGCCGCGAGGGCATGCACCGGGTCGGCGAATTTGCGACGTTGAACGCGAATTACATGGCGGCCCGTCTGGCGGAGCACGGCTTTGCGCTGGCCTATCCGCAGCGCCGCGCCAGTCACGAATTCGTGATCACCTTCGCAGAACAGGCCAAGACCCTCGGTGTGTCCGCGATGGACATCGCCAAACGGCTGCTGGACTACGGCTTTCATTCGCCCACCACCTATTTTCCGTTGCTGGTGCCCGAATGCTTTCTGATCGAGCCGACCGAAACGGAAACCAAGGAGGAGCTTGACGCGTTCATCGAAGCGCTGGTGGCCATCCTGCGGGAGGCGGAGTCAGACCCGGAACTCGTCCTCAGCGCACCGCAGAGTCTGCCGGTGAAACGGCTCGACGACGTAAAGGCCGCCCGAGAACTGGACCTGGCATACCGCCCCCCAGGGGAATAAGGCCGAAACTTGAACCCAACTGCCCGCGGCGGTCCGTCGAGCCTCGGACGTGGCCCCAGGGAAGAGCTGCTCAGTCGATGGCGGCCTGCAGGTCCTCCAGCGTGTCTATGGGTAGCGAACAGCTCAGTCCTCGACACACGAAGGCGGTGGTTCGGTTGCGGGTCTCGGTGCTGACGAGCGACGGCAGGTAGCTGGGTATCGCGCGCGCCTCGTAGGGGATCAGATAGCTCTGGCGCCACGGAGTGAATCCTTCACGGCACTTGGCGAGCCACGCTGCGGCGTCCTGGACCGGGCCTCTGACGATCACTAGTTCGGGTTCGTAGACGAAACTCTCCAACGCATCGAGCAGGGTGCAATGGGCTGCCGGGTGGCGCTCCAGCGCGGAACGGGTAAAGGCCAGGGTGGCGCTCGCCGCGTCCAGATAGCGGCTTTCGCCGAGCAGGTGACCCAGCTGAATCAGGGCCCGGGCCATGGTGCCGTTGCCCGGCGGAATAGCGTCGTCGGTGGTGGGTTTCGGCCGGTAAATCAGCTGCTCGTGGTCGTGCGCGGTGAAGAAGAACCCGCCGGCTTCCTCGTCATAGAAGTGTTCGAGTGTCGCGTCGATCAGCTCCAGCAGCCATTCGAAATCGCTGTCGCGCCAGCGCGCGGCCAACAGCACCAGCAAGGCCTCGATCAGGTTCGCATGATCGTCCAGGTAGCCCGGGTGGCCTGAACGACCATTGCACCAACTTGCCGTCAATCGTCCGGAAGCCCACAGCTCACTGCGGATGAAGTCGGCGGCCCGCTCGGCCGAGTCGATCCAGGACTGTTCGCCTAGCACCTGGCCGGCCCTGGCCATTCCCTTGATTGCCAGGCCGTTCCAGGAGGTCAGCACTTTGTTGTCCGTTGCCGGGCGGATCCGCTGCTGGCGCGCGTCCAGCATCTTTGCCCGGGCTGACGCGAGCAACGCGTCCGCGACGGGACGTTCCAGGCTGAGTCGGTGTACCACCGAGGGCCAGGCGTCATAGCGGTGCAGGTTCCAGCGTCCCTCGAAGTTGGCCGGTTTGTCGAGCCCGTAGAGGGTTTCGATGACCAGATGCTCCTCCTGCGACAGCAGTTTCCTGACCTCGTCGCGGCGCCACAGGTAGTACTTGCCTTCCTCGCCCTCCGAGTCGGCATCCATGGCCGCGTAGTAGCCGCCGGCCTCGTCCTGCATCTCGCGGATCAACCAGCCTGCGGTATCACGGACCGCCTGTTCGAATAGCAGATCCGGGCTGACGGCGAGTGCATCAGCGTACAACGACAGTAGCAACCCGTTGTCATAGAGCATTTTCTCGAAGTGGGGAACCATCCACCGGGCGTCGGTCGCGTAGCGGCAGAAACCACCGCCGAGATGGTCGAAGATGCCACCGCGCGCCATGCGCGTGAGGGTCGTCATCACCATGTCCAGACCGACCCGATCATGATCGCCGGCGCGCGCCCGATAGGCCCAATGTCGCAATAGTCGTCCCGTGGTCATGGGCATCGGAAACTTGGGCGCCGGGCTGAATCCGCCGTTCTGGTCGTCGTACTGGTTTGCCAGTGCCTCGCGGGCGCCGTCCAGCACTGCGGGGTCATCGAGTTGCTGCGGGTCCGCGCTGGTCGGGTTGAGCGCCGTCAGCAGCTCGGCGAGTTTGCCGGTCTGTTGGTTCAGCTCATCGCGCTGTTCGGAGTGCGCGCGTGAAATCCGCAACAGCAGGTCGCCGAAGCCCGGTAGCTGGTAGCGGGGGCGTTTGGGAAAGTAGGTGCCGCCGAAGAACGGGATCAGCGTGTTGGCGTCCAGAAACATGGTCAATGGCCACCCGCCGGTCTGTTGCGTGAGGATCTGATGTGCCAACTGGTAGATTTTGTCCAGGTCGGGGCGCTCTTCACGGTCGACCTTGATATTGATGAAGTGTTCGTTCATCAGCGCGGCGATGGCGTCGTCCTCGAAGGACTCGTGGGCCATGACGTGGCACCAGTGGCACGCGGAATACCCTATCGACAACAGGATCGGCTTGTCCTGAGCTTGCGCTTCCGCAAGCGCTTCGGGCCCCCAGGGGTACCAGTCGACCGGGTTGGACGCATGCGCCTTGAGATAAGGACTGGTCTCGTCGTCGAGTCGATTTTGCCCTTCCGGCATCATGTTGGTCCGATATGAATGTAGCCATGATAGCCTTCGCTTGCGGAGAACGTGATGGGGAACCCGTGATGGGACGGCAATGAGCGTGGTCGATGCGGACGGTTTCAGACCGAATGTCGGCATAGTGGTGGCCAACGACTGTGGCCAGGTGCTGTGGGCGCGCCGTATCGGCCAGGACGCGTGGCAGTTCCCCCAGGGTGGAATCAACGATCAGGAGAGTGCCGAAGAGGCTTTGTACCGCGAGCTCAACGAAGAGGTTGGGCTGGACCCCGAGGCGGTGGAGATCCTCGCCTGTACCAGCGGCTGGCTGCGCTACCGGTTACCGAAACGCCTGCGCCGGTCCAATTCGAGCCCGGAATTTCTCGGTCAGAAGCAAAAGTGGTTCCTGCTGCGCATGCTGGGTCGTGATGAGGACGTCTGTGTGCACCGCGGTGACAAGCCGGAGTTCGATCATTGGCGTTGGGTCAGCTACTGGTATCCCGTGGGTCAAGTGGTGGCGTTCAAACGGGACGTCTATCGGCGGGCGCTCCGGGAGCTCGCACCACGGCTGGTGGTCCGCGAACCCGGCTGAGCCGCGGGATGAGTCATGCTCGAAACGCTGCGTAACATTGTCCAGGACGTAAACGCCGCCCCCGACTTCCAGCGTAGGTTGGACATCATCGTGAGTCGGGTCAAGGAAGCGATGGGCACCGAGGTGTGTTCCATCTATCTGATGAACCCGGCGCGTACGCACTACATGTTCGTTGCCACGGAGGGGCTCAACATCGAGGCCGTAGGAAACGTCCGACTGGCGATCGACGAAGGGCTCGTCGGAGTGGTTGGACGGCGTGCTGAACCCATCAATCTAGAAGACGCGACCACGCATTCGCAGTTCCACTACCTGCCCGAAATCGGTGAAGAAAGATTCCATGCGTTCCTCGGCGTGCCGATCATCCATCACCGCCGCAACCTGGGCGTGATGGTGGTTCAGCAGAGCGAGAGTCGTCGTTTCGACGAGAGCGAAGAGGCCTTTCTGGTGACGCTGTCGGCGCAACTGGCCGGCATTATCGCGCATGCCGAGGCGACCGGTGAGATTGCCCATCTTGGCCAGGATGACCACGAACTGCGTGATCTTCGCTTCGTTGGGGTGCCGGGTGCGCCGGGCATCGTGGTGGGCGACGCGGTGGTGGTTCAACCGACTGCCGATCTGAATGCCGTTCCGGATCGCGAAGTCGAAAACGTGATGGTTGAGCTTGCGGTGTTTGATCGCGCGATCAACGCGATTCGTACGCAAATCAGGCAGATCGGGGAGCAACTCGCGACAAGCCTGCCGCCCCAGGAGCTGGCGCTGTTCGACGCGTATCTGCACATGCTCGACGATGACGCCCTCGCCGGCGACGTCCGGGACGAGATCCGCAAGGGTCAGTGGTCCCAGGGGGCGCTACGTCACGTGATTCAGGAGCATGTGCGTAATTTCGAACGGATGGAAGATTCGTACATCCGTGAGCGCGCCGCCGACGTTCGCGAGCTCGGCCAGCGTGTGCTGGCCAATCTGCAGGACATACGCCAGAAGAAGACCCACTTCCCGGAAAACACCATTCTGGTAGCCCAGGAGGTCACGCCGGCCATGATGTCGGAGATCCCAACGGAGCGTTTGAAGGGGATCGTGTCCATGCAGGGAACTGGAAACTCGCATGTTGCGATCCTGGCGCGCGCACTGGACATTCCGACCGTGATGGGTGCGGTCGATCTGCCGCTGTTTTCTGTGGAGAACCGGACTCTGATCGTCGATGGATACTTCGGTCAGACTTTTCTGAATCCGACCCCGAAGCTGCTGGATCACTATGCGTCGCTCATGGCGGAGGAGCGGGAGTTCGCGCAGGAGTTGGAAGAATTCAAGGACCTGCCGAGCGTCACCACGGACGGCCATGAGGTGGTCCTGTGGGTGAACATCGGTCTGATTGGCGATGTCTCGCGCGCGCTCGATCGCGGCGCCCAAGGGATTGGGCTTTTTCGTACCGAGGTGCCATTCCAGACGCTGGACCGGTTCCCCACAGAAGAGGAGCAACGCGTTATCTACCGGGAGCACATGGAAGCCTTCAGCCCGCTGCCGGTCACCATGCGCACCCTGGACATCGGCGGTGACAAGCCGCTGCCGTACTTTGAGATCCAGGAAGACAACCCGTTTCTAGGCTGGCGTGGAATTCGCGTCACCCTCGACCACCCGGAGATCTTCATGGCCCAGGTGCGCGCAATGATCAAGGCGAACGCGGGTCTCGAGGGCGAACTGCGCATCATGCTGCCGATGATCTCCAACGTCGGCGAGGTGGATGAGGCGAAGGTGCTGGTGAACCGCGCCTACACGGAAGTGGTCGAGGAGGGAGTCGTAGTCGACCGACCGCAGATCGGCGTGATGATCGAGGTGCCTGCCGCCGTGTACCAGGCCCGGGAGCTGGCGAAGCGGGTCGATTTCCTCGCCGTGGGTTCCAACGACCTGACGCAATACATGCTCGCCGTTGATCGCAACAACCCGCGCGTCGCCGAGCTTTACAACGAGACCCACCCTGCAGTGCTCCATGCGCTTAGAGAAGTGGTTGTCGCCGGCCACGCGGAAGACAAAATTGTGGGCATTTGCGGAGAGCTGGCGGGCACTCCGCACGGTGCGGTGTTGTGTATTGCCATGGGTTTCGACATCCTGTCGATGAGTTCGCCCAGCCTGCTCAAAGTCAAGTGGGTGGTTCGGAACATCTCCCGGATGACGGCCATGCGGATGCTCGTGAAGGTGCTGAAAATGCACACAGCGGACGAGATTAACGATTTCATGCACCGTTCACTGATCGAAGCGGGCCTCGGGCGGGTGATTCCGAGTTACCGGGGGCCTGACGCCGTGTGAATGCCCAGCTTGAGGGTCAGCGGGATACTTTGTCGATGGCGAAGGTTGAATCGAAGCGCTCGCCCGGCAGGCCGTGTGCGTTGAAATTCTGCTCGGTGAACCGAACCTGGTCGTGCGTGAGCACGAGCGCTGTGCTGGCCCGGGTGCCGTACCTGTCGCTGGCGATGAAGCATGGCGCCGCGCGACGTTCGAACTCGATTTCGTTGCCGCGCTTGGGGAGGTGTTCGTCGGCGGGGACGCATCGGTCGCCGAGTAGCTCCAGCAATGCGTCCTGTTCGGGTATGTCGTGACCGCCGGCGAGATCGGCCAGGGCGTTGCGGCCGAGCAGCACCTTGGGCCAATCGCAGTTCAGCTCCACGTTTGCCAGGCCGTGTATGCCGGGTTCGACCCGATGGGTTTCAGCGCGGTTGGACACGCAGACCAGCTCGGTGCCGTCGAACAGCAACAGGCTGAAGCCGCGATAGCGGCTGCCGGTGATGGTTCGCGCGTAGTCCATGGCCGAGCTATCCGCGTGCAGGAATCCCGCAGTGAGTTCACCGCGTGATCCGGGTGGCAACTGGGCGGGCGGCTCCTCGGCGAAGTTCGTGACGGCGGCGAACCGCCCACGCACGTCGACCCCCAACCAGGTACCGCCGGCCTGCAGATCGCGCCCCGCGAGGATCGTTGGTGAAGTGGGCCAGAATCGTGCGGCTTCGGTCGGGCGCGCGTAGAATTCGTCGCGGTTGGCCGCAACGATCAGCAGCGCGTCGGCTCGAACTCGATAGGCAAACAGGATCAAACACATAGGGATTGCTGGGGCGCTGCAAATCGGCGGCCGATTCTAGCAGCGCGGAGCGTTTATGCACTACCCCACCATCGATCCGATCATATTCTCCTTTGGGCCCGTTGCCATTCGCTGGTATGGCCTTGCCTATCTGGCGGCGTTCGGGTGTGCCTGGTGGCTTGGGCAGCGCCGAGCCGACCCTGCAGGCTGGACGCATCAACAGGTTTCGGACCTGGTGTTTTACGGTGCGCTTGGCGCGGTCCTGGGCGGACGGGTCGGTTACGTGCTGTTCTATGGTTTCGAGCGGCTATTGACGGACCCGCTGTGGTTGATTCGGTTCTGGGATGGCGGTATGTCGTTCCATGGCGGGCTGTTGGGCGCGCTGGCGGCATTGTGGTGGTTTGGCCGTGCGTCTGGCCGCGGCTTTTTTCAGATGACAGACTTCGCTGCGCCACTGGTGCCGACGGGTCTCGGCTTCGGCCGGCTTGGCAACTTTGCCAACATGGAACTGCCCGGTCGGGCCACGGATTCGATATTCGGAATGATCTACCCATGCGGAGCTGACACGATCCGGCGCATCGACCCGCTCTGCACGGGCCAATGGGAGGAGTTCGCGCGGCACCCATCGCCGCTGTATCAGGCGTTCGCAGAGGGCCTCGTCTTGTTCCTGATTGTCTGGTTGTACACGGCGAAGCCGCGGCCGACGGGTGGTGCGTCGGGGGTGTTCCTCGTCGGCTATGGATGCATGCGCTTCAGCACCGAATTTGCGCGCGAGCCCGACGCCCATCTCGGTTTCATCGCCTTCGACTGGCTCACGATGGGGCAGCTGTTGTCGCTCCCCATGGTGGCATTTGGTATCTTCCTCATCTGGTGGGCGAGCACTCGGATGGCTGAGAAATCATGAAGCAATATCTCGATCTGATGCGTCGCGTTCGTGGCACGGGCGTGTTCAGGGATGATCGCACGGGCACCGGAACCTACAGTGTGTTCGGCCACCAGATGCGCTTCGATCTGCGCGACACGTTCCCGCTGGTGACCACTAAGAAGGTGTTCATGAAAGGCATCATCCACGAGTTGTTGTGGTTCCTTAAGGGCAGCACCAACATCCGGTACCTGCAGGAACATGGGGTGCGGATCTGGGATGAGTGGGCCGATGAAAACGGCGAGCTCGGGCCGGTGTACGGCTCACAGTGGCGCAGCTGGCCGACGGCCGACGGCCGAACGATCGACCAGATTTCGCGGGTGGTCGAGGACATCAAACGCACCCCGGATTCGCGTCGGCTGATCGTCAGCGCCTGGAATGTCGCTGAGGTGGACGATATGGCGTTGCCACCGTGTCATACACTGTTTCAGTTTTACGTGGCGCCCGCTGCGGAGGGCCCCAGACAGCTCTCCTGTCAGCTCTACCAGCGCAGCGCCGATGTCTTTCTGGGTGTACCGTTCAACATCGCCTCTTATGCGCTGTTGACGCTGATGATCGCGCAGGTCACGGGATTGCAGCCGGGCGAGTTCGTCCACACCCTGGGGGATGCACACCTGTACGCAAATCATCTCGATCAGGCGGACGAACAGCTGGCGCGCCTGCCAATGCCACTGCCCAGGATGCAGCTGCGCGAAGGCGTGACCGACCTGTCGGATTTCCAATACGCTGATTTCCAACTCGAGAACTACCGCAGCCATCCGCCCATCAAAGCGCCTATAGCGGTCTGATGCGCCTGGCGCTGATCTGGGCGATGTCCCGCAATCGGGTCATTGGAGCGGGTGGCGGGTTACCCTGGCGCCTGCCGGACGAGATGCGTCACTTTCAGCGAACCACGCGAGACAAGCCGGTAATTATGGGTCGACGGACGTTTGCCACCATGGCGGAGCCGTTGCCACGGCGCAGCAACATCGTCTTGACCCGGTCGCCCGACTTTTCGCATGCCGGGGTTGAGGTGGTCCACGATTTGGCGGGCGCGCTGGCGGTTGCTTCGAAGATCTGTGCCAGGGACAACTGTGATGAAGCGGTGGTCATTGGCGGTGCCGAGGTGTACGCGCTTGCGCTGCCGGTGGCGGACCGCCTCTATCAGACTGTCATCGACGCGGAATTCGAGGGCGACGTGTACTTCCCGGAGTACCCCGAGGACGATTGGCTGGAACTCGAACGGCATCCGCACCCCGTGGATGAGCGGCATCCGTACCGCTACACGACTCACGTGCTGGAGCGGGCAGTTTGAGGAACATTCGGGGGTTCGAGCGTTGTGCCGCGATACGCCGCAGTGCCGGGCTGATCGCGGCGCTGTTGCTAGCCGGTTGTGCTGCGCAGCCGTCCCACGAGCAGCGTGGCAGTCTGCGCATTGAAGGCGCAGGCCAGCCTAACGCCCAGCGCCAGGCTGCGCTGAAGGCCTACCAGGACGTACGTGGCGCCCGATTCCGGGGTTGGTTGAACGAATCTGCGTTGGTCGCAACCCGCTTCGGTGAGCTCACGCAGCTGCACCGCGTCGCACGACCGCTGGGCATGCGCGAACAGCTCACGTTCGGCGCGCAGCCCGCCAGCCTGGCGTGGCCGCCACCGGTGGCAGATGCGCAGGGCTTTGTGTTTGCCAGCGATGTGGGTGGGTCAGAGAACTATCAGCTGTTCTGGTTCGATCTGGCCAGTGGCGCGGCGACGCTGCTCACGAATGGACGTTCGAGGTACACCGGGGTGCGCTGGTCGCGCAGTGGCGCGTTGTATGCCTACAGCACGACAGAGCGCAACGGGCGCAGCTGGGATATCCATGTGCGCGCGCCCGGGGGCGCTCCTCGTGTTGCCCTGGAAACTGACGACGTCGGCTGGTACGTCCAGGACATCGCGCCGGGCGATGAGCGGCTGCTGCTCAGCCGCTACGTGTCGATCGGGGAGACCTATCTCTACGAGTTGAGCCTCACTGGCGGAGGATTGCGCGCGCTGCTCGATACCCACTCGAAAATCGGTATTGGGGATGCGCGGTACGCGCGTGACGGTGCGGCGGTGTACTTCAGTTCCGATCTGGGGGGCGAGTTTCGTCGTGTGCAGCGGCTGGATCTCGCCACTGGTCGGATCGAGGCGTTGACCGACGCGATCCCCTGGGACGTTGAAGCGTTTGCGGTTGCACCGGATGGTGGGACTCTGGCGCTGGTCGTCAATGAACGTGGTTTGAGCCGGCTTGCGCTGTTAACCCTGCCGGAACGTCGGCTGCTGGCACTGCCGGAACTGCCGGTGGGTGTCATCTCAGGCCTGGCGTTCAGTTCCGCCGGCGACCGGCTGGGATTCACGCTGAGTGGCCCGCAGACGCCTTCGGATGCGTTCAGTGTGGATCTCTCGACCCGCAAACTGCGTCGTTGGACGCGCAGCGAGATGGGCGGGATCGAGGCGGACAGTCTGGTGGTGCCCGAGCCGTTCGAGTTCGACACGTTCGACCTGGGCAGGGATGGATCCGTGCGTCGCGTACCCGCGTTTGCCTACCGCGCGGCCGGCCCCGGGCCGCATCCCGTCGTGATAAACATTCATGGTGGACCGGAAAGTCAGCACCGGCCGAGGTTCCGGCACTTTACCCAGTATCTGGTCGCCGAACTGGGAATCACGGTGATCGCACCCAACGTGCGCGGCTCATTCGGCTACGGCAAGCACTACCTCGGTCTGGACGACGGATTCGCTCGGGAGGATTCAGTGCGCGACATCGGCGCGCTGCTCGACTGGATCGCCGGGCAGGAGGATCTGGACGTCCAGCGGGTCGCCGTGCTTGGCGGTTCTTACGGTGGCTACATGAGCCTCGCGAGCATGGTCCACTATCCCGACCGGCTGCGGGCCGGGGTCGACCTGTTCGGGATCTCCAACTTCGTCACCTTTCTCGAGGGAACGAAAGCCTACCGGCGCGACTTGCGCCGGCGTGAGTACGGCGACGAACGCGACCCCGAGATGCGTAGTTTTCAGGAGCGCATCGCGCCCCTGAACCAGGTGGACCGGATCGCCGGTCCGTTGCTCATCTACCAGGGCCTGAACGACCCGCGCGTGCCTGCCGGCGAAAGCGAGCAGATGGTAGCGGCGCTGCGCGCACGCGGGATACCGGTGTGGTACATCGTCGCCGCGGATGAGGGGCATGGCATGCGGCGTCGCTCCACCCGTGACTACGTCTACTCGGCCACCGCGGAGTTTCTCGCGCGGTACCTGCTGGATGAGCCCGAGTGAGTCCGGTCCGGCTCGCGTTGTGTGTCAATCCGATGTCGGGCCGCGACGTTCGTCGGTTGGCGGCGCGGGCGTCGAACATGACCCATGAAGCGAAGCGTGACATGGTGGCCCGGGTCGCCGCGGGTGCGGAGGCGGTTGGCGTCACCGACCTCTACATCAGCCGGGAACCCTTCCGAATTGCATCACTCGCGCTGCAACACATGGGGCTCGATCTCCGGGTTCACGTGGTCGATACTGAGATCAGCAATGATGCCCGGGACACGGAACGGGCGCTGCACGCATTCATCGAAGCCGGTTGCACCACCGTTGTCACGCTCGGCGGTGACGGCACCAACCGGGCGCTGGTCCGAGCCCATTCGGACCTCCAACTGGTGCCGTTATCGACCGGGACGAACAATGTTTTCCCGACCCTGATCGAACCGACCATCGCCGGCATGGTGGCCGGTATGGCGGCGGCGGGTCGGCTATCCGAGGGCGAGTTCGCCGCCAGGTGCAAAGTCCTGCGCGTCAGACTCTCGAACTCGGCTACCGCGTCTGTCCCGGACGAGGCACGGGACACGGGCGAGGAAGAGGTGCAGCGGGAGGTGGTCGAAGACGTGGGTCTGATCGACGCGGTACAGCTGCGCGATGATCACATCGGTAACCTGTTGCCCTTCGACGCGCAGCGCATCGAACGGATTCTGCTGACCCGCGCTGAGCCCGACGCAATCGGCATGTCGCCGATCGGTGGCTTCGTCGACGTCGTCGATGCGGCGGACGACTGCGGTCTGCTCGTCGAGATGGGCCCCGGGCAGAAGTTTCTAGCACCGCTCTCGCCGGGGTTGTTCCGGGAGGTGTCGGTGCGCGAGGTCACCCGCATCCCGTTCGGGGTGCCGGTCACGTTCAGTGGCCCCGGGGTACTGGCCCTGGACGGTGATCGTGACTACAAATTAGGCGCCACGCGCAGCGCCACCATCACCATTGCGCGCGACGGCCCGCAGGTGTTCGACGTGGCCGCCGCAATGCGTCACGCGGTACGCCACGGTATGATCGGCCCGCCATCGCGCTGAGCCAGCTTTATGATCATCAAACCCCGCATTCGCGGTTTCATCTGCACCACTGCGCATCCGTTGGGGTGCGCCGCCAATGTCGATGCGCAGATCGGCTATGTGACCGGTCAGGTGGGAATCGCCGATGGCCCCAAGCGGGTTCTGGTCCTCGGGGCCTCCGGGGGTTATGGGTTGGCGTCGCGCATCGTCGCGGCGTTCGGTTGCGGCGCGTCGACGTTGGGTGTGTCCTTCGAACGGCCACCCCGGGACAGCCGCACGGCTACTGCGGGTTGGTACAACAATCACGCGTTTCAGGCGCGTGCGACGGCCCAGGGGTTGTACGCGAAAACGCTTGATGGGGACGCTTTTTCCGACGAATTGAAACAGCAGGTGATCGACGCGATCGCCGCGGATCTCGGGCAGATCGACCTGCTCGTCTACAGCCTCGCCTCACCGGTTCGCCAGCACCCGCGGACCGGTGAACTGCATCGCTCGGTCATCAAGCCGTTAGGCGAAACCTTTCACGTGAAGACGTTGAACGTGGACAAGGGGATCGTCCATGAGGTCGACCTCGAGCCTGCGGACAAAGCCGAAACCGAGGCTACGGTGGCAGTCATGGGGGGTGAGGACTGGGAGTACTGGATCAACGCGCTGGCCGAAGCGGGTTCGCTTGCCAATGGCTTTCGTACCGTGTCGTACACCTATATCGGTAGCGAGCTGACCTGGCCGATTTACTGGCACGCCACTCTGGGCAAAGCCAAGGAAGACCTGGATCGTGCGGCGGCCGCGATCTCGGCGCGCTTGGGCGATGTCGATGGCACCGCACAGGTGACGGTCCTCAAGGCGGTCGTCACCCAGGCGAGTTCGGCGATTCCGGTGGTACCGCTGTACAACACGCTGCTGTTTGCCGTCATGAAGGACCAGGGCAGTCACGAAGGCTGTATCGAACATGTCTACCGGCTTTTTGTCTCGGGCCTGTACGGCGCATCGTCCGAGATCGACGACGTGGGCCGATTGCGGCTGGATGGTTGGGAACTCGCGTCCGTGGTGCAGGACGAAGTGCTGCGGCGCTGGTCGGTGGTGTGCACTGAAAACCTTGAAGAACTGGGTGATCTCGAAGGATTTCGCGCCGATTTTCTGAGGTTGTTCGGGTTCGGCATGGAAGGGGTCGATTACACCGCGGACCTGGATCCGATGTCTTCCGAATTGTAGCGTCAGCGCCTGCGGCGTACTGCCCGGCGGGCTAATCGCTGCTTTATGGCCACCCGGAATTTCCGCGATGGTCTGCCCATGGCGGGACATGAATCCGCGCAACACCATTGGCTGAAGGTAATCAGCGCGCGCTTCCGCCTGGGTGGCTGTGCCGGCGCAGTGCTGATCACGCTGGCACTGCTGCCGGATGCCCAGGCGCGAACCGGGGCCGCAATTGCGGTCGCGTACTTGCTGGCCGCACCCTGGGTCTTCTCTCGGATTGACAGGGCACTTGGAATCGGCGCGCGTGCCGGAACCCTCGAGTGCCTGCTGACGGCATGGGTGCTGGGCTGGTGCGGCCTGCCACTGGCACAGGTCATTGCGATTGGCGGGTTGCTCCTGATCGGCTTGACCGCGCGGGATGGCCCCCGTGCGGTGGTCATCGCGATGCTTTCGGTCGTTGCCGGCTGGGGTTGTGGCCGGCTGCTGTCGGATCTGCCACAGCTGGCACCGGGACATGGGCTGGGCACGCTGAGCGTGCTGCTTACGTTGAGTTTCTGCGCTCCGATCGCGGCCATGGCGCATCTGGCGATCTTGCGTCAGCGGCGGGCCAGGGCGGTATTGCAGACCCGGGTCGAGGGCTTGGGGGAAGTGGCGGAGGTGTTGGCGGCGTATCTGCCCGACAGGTTGCGTGTGCGATTGTTCGGGCACGAGTTGGAACCCACCCTGGAACGGCGCTGGGTAACCGTCTGCTTTATCGATCTGGTCGGGTTTACTGCCCTCGCGGATCGCATTGCTCCGGAAAGCGTGATTGATCTGTTGCAGGATTTTACCGCGGCGATGCTTCGCCTCAGCGACCGGCATGACGCGGTGTTGGATAAGTTTCTGGGTGATGGCATGTTGTTGTTCTTCACCGCCGATGGCCTTGAACAGCGCGCGGCGCAGGCCCGGGCCTGCATCGCGTTGCTCGACGACCTGCACCCAGCTATCGAGGATCTTGAAACGCGTTGGCAGGCGCGTGGCATGCGCATGTCACTGGGCGTCAGTTGCGGGGTTGCGTCGGGCTACTGCAGCGTGGGTGACATCGGCAACGCCGCCCGGCGGCACTACACGGTGGTGGGCGGACCGGTAAATCTCGCGAGCCGCCTGCAACAGCTCGCGGAACGCGATGATGCGTATCTGGATGGCGCGACCGCGAGCCTCGCCGCGGAGCCACGGCTGCGCGACGCCGGCCAATGCCCGATCAGGGGTCTGTCCGACCGGGTGGCGGTGTTCGTCCTGTGCTTGCGCGAGCGAGCGGCCGATGTCACGTCGGTGGCCGCTTCCGCTGCGACCTCCGGGTCTGATAAGGTGCGCCGGGTTTGAACCCACCGAGGCAGGCTTGCGATGGTTGATCGGAGCTTCGCTGGCTGTCCAACGGACCCGACGTGAGCGAACAGATCTCCGTATTTTTAAGAGCCTGTCGCGGCGAACCGGTGCCGCACACGCCGATCTGGCTGAACCGCCAGGCCGGCCGGTACATGCGTGAGTATCACGAGGTGAAAGGTGACCTGCCGAGCCTCGCGTTCTTCAAGGATCCGGAACGCGCTGCGCGCGTGACGCTCGATGCCCAGCGAATTCTAGGGGTCGATGCCGCCATTCTGTTTGCGGACCTGCTGCCGATTCTGGAGCCCATGGGGATGTCGCTGGATTACCTTCCCGGGACTGGGCCGGTGTTTGAACGGCCGCTGCGTAACGCCGCGGACATCGATGCCCTGCGCGTGGTTGTGGCCGAACAGGACACCGCGTACATCGGCGACACTGTCGCCCGAATCCTGGACGATCTCCCCACCGATATTGCGCTGATCGGATTCGCTGGTGCACCGTTCACCCTCGCGTCGTACGCGGTCGAAGGCCGTGGCTCGCGCAACTACGTGTGGGTGAAGAAACTCATGTACGAACAGCCCGAGCTGTGGGATCGGCTGATGCAGAAACTGGTCGACAGCGTCGCCAGCTACGTCGCACTGCAGATCGCCGCAGGGGTGCACGCCGTCCAGCTGTTCGACAGCTGGGTGGGCTGCCTGTCGCGGGCGGACTACCTTCGCTACGTCGCTGGGCACACCCGCAACCTGATGGCGAAGATCCGCGGCACGGTGCCGATCATCTACTTTGCAGCGGGCAATGGGCACCTGCTTCGGGACATGTTCGCAACCGGGCCCGACGTGATGGCGCTGGATTGGCGCACTCCGCTGCGCGAGACCTGGGACGAACTCGGTGTCACGGCCGTGCAGGGTAATCTGGACCCGATCGTGTTGTGTGCCGATCGCGCCACCGTGGCGGAACAGGCCAGCGCGATTCTGACGGAGGTCGGTGGACGGGACGGCCACATCTTCAATCTCGGCCATGGGATCATCCCGGAAACTCCCGTGGACAATGTGAAGTTTCTGGTCGATTTCGTGCACGAGCAATCGGCGCGCTGATTCCACATCTCTACGTTGGGGGGAGTCTTCGGGCTCGCGCCTTACGGTGGGGTGGTTATGGCGCCGGTGCTTGCGGAGCTGACCAGATGGGCGTATTTGGCCAGTGCGCCGCGCGTGGCATACGGCTCGGGTGGGGTCCAGCCCTTCCGGCGTGACGCAAGGGTTGCGTCGTCCACCAGCAGATTGATCTCCCGCGTTTCGGCGTCGACGGTGATCTGATCGCCGTCCTCGACGAAGGCCAGCGGGCCACCGACGAACGCCTCGGGGGTGATGTGGCCGATCAGGAAGCCGTGGGAACCGCCGGAGAAGCGGCCGTCGGTAATCAGCGCGACGTCCTGTGAAAGCCCCTGGCCGTTGATCGCGGAGGTCGGGCTCAGCATTTCGCGCATGCCCGGACCCCCCTGGGGGCCTTCGTAACGAACCACCACGACGTCGCCGGCTTTGATCAACCCGTCGAGAATGGCCTTCATCGCGGCTTCCTCTCCGTGAAACACGCGTGCGGTACCGGTGAAGCGCGAACCTTCGTGTCCGGTGATCTTTGCCACTGCACCGTCCGGCGCCAGATTACCGTAGAGGACCACCAGGTGGCTGTCCGGCTTTATCGGATTATCGAAAGGTCGGATGATCTGCTGTCCGTCCGGGTAATCTTCCACCTCGGCCAGGTTCTCAGCCATGGTTCGGCCGGTTACCGTCAGACAATCACCATGCAGCAGCTTTGCGTCCAGCAGACGCTTCATCAGCGGCTGGATGCCGCCGATCGCAATAAGCTCGGACATGCTGTATTTACCTGCTGGACGCATGTCGGCCAGTACCGGTACGCGTGCACCAATTCGGGTGAAGTCGTCCAGTTCCAGGGAGACATTGGCTTCGTGAGCGATGGCCAGCAGGTGCAGCACCGCGTTGGTCGACCCTTCCAGTGCAATTGCGACGGTGATCGCGTTCTCGAACGCTTCAGTGCTGAGAATGTCGGATGGCTTGATGCCGCGTTCGATGAGGTTCATGACGGCGGCGCCGGCGTTGTAGCTGTCGTTGCGCTTGTGTTCGGAAACCGCCTCCTGGGCAGAGCTGTTGGGCAGCGACAGACCCAAGGCTTCGATCGCCGACGCCATGGTATTGGCGGTGTACATCCCGCTGCAGGAACCTGGCCCCGGAATCGCGGTGGTTTCGACGTTTTTCAGTTCGAGATCGGAAACCCTGCCGGCCGCATGACCGCCGACGGCTTCGAACACGGAAATGATATCCAGCTTGTCGGGCCCCCCGGGTTGTATGGTGCCCCCGTAGACGAATACGCTCGGCCGATCCAGTCGTGCGATGGCCATGGCGCACGCAGGCATATTCTTGTCGCAGCCGCCGATCGCAACGAATCCGTCGAAGCCCTGGGCGCCGACCACGGTCTCAATGGAGTCCGCGATGACTTCGCGGGAGACCAGCGAATAGCGCATGCCCGGCGTGCCCATCGAGATGCCGTCCGACACCGTGATCGTGTTGAACAGAACGCTCTTGGCGCCGGCCTCATCCGCGCCCATCGCTGCGGCCTCGGCCAGGGCGTCGATGTGCATATTGCAAGGCGTGACCATGTTCCAGGTCGAGGCGATGCCGACCTGCGGCTTGCTGAAGTCCGCGTCCGTGAACCCCACCGCGCGCAGCATGGCACGGCTCGGTGCCTGGTCGACACCGTCGACGACGATCGAGGAGTAGGGACGTCTTCTGTCGGGCCCTCTTTCATTAGTCATGGGGGTTGGTCAGCCTTTTCAATACAATGTGTGAACCGCGTTGGTGATTGTAGATCTGTTGCTGGGATTTCGGCAGATCGGTGATGTCAGCGTCGTTGAAACCCCGCTCGAGGAACCACTCGCGGGCTTGCGTGGTCAAGGCAAACAGGGTGCCTATGCCAGCGCCACGAACCTGGCTCTCCGCCTTGTGCAGCAGCCGGTCGCCGAGGGATCTGTCGGTGGCGTGACTGTCGCGATACGCTGGGTGGGTCGCCAGACATGCAAGTTCGGCCATGTTGTCCGCCGCGTATGGATACACTGCACAGCAGCCGATGATGATGCCGTCGAGCTCCGCGACTAGAAAGCGATCGATCTCCTGCTCAAGCCGCTCGCGGGGTCGTTTCACCAGCGCGCCTTCGACTTCGATCGGGCGAATCAACTCTGCAATCCCGGCAACGTCGTCGATGCCGGCGGGACGGATGTGGCGGAACTCCTGTTCGCTGACCTGCGTGCCGGAACCCGCTGCCGTGAACAACTCTTCGAGCAACGCGCCATCGTCCGCATAGGAGACCAGATGGGCCCGATCCACGCCGGCGCGTACGGTGCGCAGCAGTTCGGTTAGCCGCATTCGCGTCACGGGGTTGAGCTCGGTCTCGCTCAGCAGGGCCTCCACATCGCGAGGCGTGAGTTCGCTGAAGGCCTGATCGGCTCCAGTCATGGTCTGGTTGCCGAGTCGACCGGATCGGTCGAGCACGATCAACTTATCGGCCTTGAGGCTGACCGCGACGTCCGCGGCCAGTTCTTCAGCGTTCAGATTGAACGCCTGTCCAGAGGGCGAATGTGCAAGCGGCGATATCAGTACCAGCGCGCCGCTGTCGAGGAGTTCAGCGATGCTCTTCGCGTCCACGCGGCGCGCGCGCCCCGTATGCTCATGATCGACACCGTCGATGACGCCGAGCGGCTTGGCGGTAACCAGATTGCCGGATACCACCAGCACCCTGGCTTTGTGCAGGGGCGTGTTCGGAATACCGGTGGAAAACCAACCCTCGATCGTGCTGCGCACCACTGCAACGGTGGCCTCGACGACTTCCATCGCAGGCGCGTCGGTGATGCGGCGATGACCCTCGTATTTGCTCGTGAGGTTGCGCGCAGCAAGCGCCCGATCGATCTGGGGTCGTGCGCCGTGCACCAGCACCACACGCACACCTAGTACCGACAGCAATGCCAGATCATGGATGATGTTCACAAGGTTGGCGTGCTCGATGGCATCACCACCGAGCATCACCACGAACGTCTTACCGCGATGTTTGCCGATGTACGGAGTCGACGCGCGGAACCACCGAGCATAGGCGGTTGAGTCTGGACTCCTGGTATCCATGGCTTCGTGCCGGACGAAAAAGGGGCGAATTATGCCTGTTTTTGCAGCGTTGAACAGCCGGATCAGGTGGCTCGGCTGTCGAGGCAGTAACGCGCAATCACTTCGCTCAGGGTGTCTATTGTCGGTTGCAGCTGATCAGCACTCAGGTACTCGTCGGGCTGGTGCGCCTGATCTATGTCGCCTGGGCCGAACACTACTGTCTCCATCCCCAGCTGTTGCAGGAACGGCCCCTCGGTGCCAAAGGCAACGGTGCCCGCGCTGTGCCCCGACAGTTCTTCAAGCGTGCGGACCAGGCTGCAATCCACAGGAGTCTCAAACGGTGGGACAGGGGTGGAAAGCGCGGTAATGTCGATTGGCGTGCCTTGCGACTCTGCAACACGACGCAACCGGATTCGAAGCTCGTCGAGAACTTCATCACTGTCCATGCCGGGCAGCAGGCGAAGGTCAATCTGCAGCTCGGCGTCTGCACAAATTCGATTCGGGTTGTCGCCGGCGCGCAGGCAGCCGAGGTTCATTGTCGGCACCGATACATCGAATGCGACATTCACATATTGTTGGGCGAGCTGGCTGCGATAGGTGAGTAGTTCACTCATCACCGAATGCATCGCATCGAGGGCATTGCGGCCGAGGTCCGGATTAGACGAATGACCCGACGCGCCCTGCAGGGTAATACATAGCGTCATGAACCCTTTGTGAGCGTAAACGGGAATCGCGCGGGTGGGTTCACCGATGATCGCATAGTCTGCCTGTAGACGGCCGCACTCGGCCAGATAGCGTGCGCCTGCCATGGATGACTCTTCGTCGGAGGTTGCGACGACGGTCAGGGGAGACTGCAATGGCTTGTCGACAAACTGCGCGGCGGCAGCGATTGCGAGCGGAAAGAAACCCTTCATGTCGCAACTGCCCAGTCCGTAAAATCGGCCGTCGCGTTCGGTCATCTCGAACGGATCGTGTGACCAGCGGGTGTCATCGAAGGGCACGGTATCGGTGTGGCCGGCCAGCACGAGACCGCCTTGGCCGCCCCCCAGCCGGGCGATCAGATTTGCCTTGCCCGGTTTATCGGGCAGTGGCATGACCTCGGTGGCGAAGCCTAGTTCATCCAGCCAATTGGCCAGGTGGTTGATGACGCCGAGATTGCTCTGGTCCAGCGCCGCGTTTGTGCAACTCACCGACGGTTCGCCGATTAGCGTCGCAAGCATATCCAGCACCTTGGGAACGGCCATAGGCGGCGCTCGCGGTGTGATTTACGGCATAATGCCCCGTTTCGTGACAGTGGTCTAACATTGGCGGTTGAAAACGACCTTTCCATGCCTTTTACTGGCGGAATCGGCTCAACGCTCAGCAGACCCCAATGGCAGCGGTAGATCAGGAAACTGCGGAAATTCGCGCCCCGGAGAAGTTGATCGAACTTCGGTCGGCGCTCGATGATCTGGTGCGCGAGGGGCACGTCGGGCAACGTGATGCCGAGGACATCCTCATTGCGCCGCGTAGCCAGAAACAGCTGCAGATGCATCCGCTGGAAGTCATCGCCGATCGTGAACTGGACGATCGCCTGATTGACGGCGGCGCGATCGACCTTGAAATGCTGACCCAATGGCTGTGTGACGCATCCGGACAACCTGGCGTACGCATTGATCCCCTCAAGGTCAATGTCAACAAATCAACCGAAGTCATGTCGTATGCGTTCGCCCAGCGCCACAATATTCTGGCGATCGACGTGCGTGACGATGTTGTGGTGATCGCCAGTGCACAGCCCTTCATGTATCAGTGGGAGGGCATGCTTACCCAGACGCTGCGCGGACGGCGCATCGAACGGGTCGTGACCAATCCGGCCGACCTCGCGCGTTACACCCTCGAGTTCTACTCCACGGCGCGCTCAGTTGCAAAGGCAAGTGCCGAAGGCCTGCATCTTTCCCACGTCACGAACTTCGAGCAGATGCTCGAACTGGGACAGCTGAAGTCACCCGAAGCCAATGATGCACACATCGTCAACATCGTCGATTGGCTGTTGCAGTACGCGTTCGACCAGCGCGCCAGTGATATTCACATCGAACCACGTCGCGAGAAGGGTCACGTTCGATTTCGCATCGACGGGGTCATGCATCCGGTGTACGACTTGCCACCGGCCGTCAGTGCTGCCGTGGTCAGTCGGCTGAAAATACTCGGGCGCATGGATGTTGCAGAGAAACGCAAACCCCAGGACGGGCGATTGAAGACCAAAAGCCCGGAAGGCTCGGAAATCGAACTGCGTTTGTCGACGCTGCCCACCGCGTTCGGCGAGAAACTGGTGATGCGAATTTTCGATCCGGACGTGCTGCTGCGCAGTTTCAAAGATCTCGGCCTGACCGGCGACGACCATACGCAGTGGCAAAGCATGATCCACGAAAGTAACGGCATCGTGCTGGTGACCGGCCCGACGGGCTCGGGGAAAACGACCACGCTTTACTCGACGCTGAAGCAGTTGGCGACGCCTCAGGTAAATGTCTGCACGATCGAAGACCCGATCGAAATGGTCGAGCCGGCCTTCAATCAGATGCAGGTTCAGCCGAACATCGAAGTGACCTTTGCCTCGGGGGTAAGGGCGCTGCTCCGCCAGGATCCGGATATCATCATGATTGGTGAGGTACGAGATCTCGAGACCGCGGAGATCGCGATTCAGGCGGCCTTGACGGGACACCTCGTACTTTCCACCTTGCACACCAATGATGCTCCCAGCGCCATAACCAGGTTGTTGGATCTGGGGGTCCCCGCCTACCTGATAAAGGAAACCGTACTCGGGGTGATGGCTCAGCGCCTGGTGCGCACCCTGTGTCCCCATTGTAAGGAACAGGCCAGCGTGGACCTGGAGGCGTGGAGCCTGCTGATGAAACCGTTCAAAGCAAAACCTCCGCGGCACCTTTATACGCCCGTTGGCTGTTTAGAATGTCGTGATACCGGATACCTGGGGCGGATGGGTTTGTACGAGATTCTGCCCATGTCCGAATCGATAAAGGAACTCACGACTTCGGAGGCAGATATCAGTCGTCTTCGGCGTCGGGGCCTCAAGGACGGCATGCGCACCTTGCGGCTCGCGGGGGCACAAAAAGTCGGCGCTGGCCTGACGACGATCGCCGAGGTGCTGCGGGTAGCGCCACTTTCCCAATCTGAGTGACGGCTCACGAGTGAGCGTGCCTGACGTCGAGGGTCTACCGGACGAACTCGCAGAGGCTGGCCGCGCCAGTTTACAGCAATTGCTGAAATCGCTGAACGCCACGCAACGCGCTGAGCTGTATGAGCAAATTGAGGAGCCTGCGCTGGCGGCCCAGCTGCGCGCCGTGCTGGCATGCAGCGACTACCTGGCCGGCGTCGTGAGTTCGCAACCTGTGTGGTTGTTGGGCTTTCTAAGGGATCGGGATTTCGATAAGCCGTTCACCGCGACGACGCTCCATGTGCTGATCGAGACTCACCTGGAAGCGGCATCCGACATGGATGAGCTGATGCGAGGATTGCGTCGCGTGCGTAGCGCTGCGCAGGTCCACATCATCTGGCGGGACTTCATCGTTCGGGACTATCACGAGACGGTGGCGGCGACTACCTTGCTCGCCGATGGTCTGATTGACTTCAGCCTGGGGCGCCTGTACGGCTGGCTGGTCGAGGAGCTGGGCGAGCCTGTTGGGGACGACGGGGTGACGGCGCAACGCATGGTGGTGTTCGCGCTGGGCAAGCTGGGGGCCGTGGAACTCAACCTCTCCTCGGACGTCGATCTGGTGTTTGCTTACCCGGACGCGGGCGCCTTGAGTGCTTCTAAGAAGACCCCTCAGGCTTTCTTTCTGCGCCTGGGGCAACGTCTGGTCCAGTCGCTGGACAACGTGACGGCGGAGGGTTTCGCGTTCCGGGTCGACATGCGATTGCGACCCTATGGGAACAGCGGCGCACTCGTGATGAATTTCGCGGCCCTCGAGCGTTACTACGAAGAGCAGGGTCGCAGCTGGGAGCGCTACGCACTGATTCGCGCCCGTGTCTGTGCGGGCGATCGCCGCGCCGGGGCGCTGCTGCTCGCCAACCTGCGGCCCTTCGTGTATCGGCGCTACCTGGATTTCGGTGCCGTGGACGCGCTGCGCGAGATGAAGCGGAGGGTAGATCGCGAACGCAGCGCTACCAAGCTGCGCGACAACATCAAGTTGGGTCCTGGAGGAATCCGGGACGTCGAGTTCGTGGTGCAGATGCTTCAGCTGATCTGGGGTGGCCGCCATCCAGAGCTGGAGATCGGGCGCACCCTCGAAGCCCTGGGCGCGTTGACAGCCCTGCAGTTGATCTCGCGCGAAGTTCAACACAGCCTTCGAGAGGGGTACGTATTCCTGCGCGACACGGAGCATAAGCTCCAGGGATTCAACGATACCCAGACCCAGCTGCTGCCGAAGCGTTTGCGCGACCAGGCTCGCCTGGCGTGGCTGATGGGATTCGCCGACTACGAAGCGTTCCTCGACTGCCTGAACGGCCACCGGCGACGGGTAGCGGAAGCGTTTCGCGAGATGATCCCCGATGTGGGAACACCTGAGGATGCTTCAACCTGGCGCAGGCTGTGGGAGGCGACGGGGGAGGATCTCGTTCCGCAGCTGGAGGCGCTGGGTATGGGCGCATCGGAAGACCAGCAGTTGGTGGTTGGAGTGATTCACCGGCTGCGGGATGCGCAAGCTCGCGGTGCGGTTGCTCAGGAGGGTCGGGATCGCCTGGATGCGTTGCTGCCGATGTTGCTGGAGCAGGCGTTTACCGGCTCAACACCGGCGCGATCGCTGAATCGGGTGGTCCCGTTGCTCGAAGCCGTGCTGCGCCGCTCGGCGTATCTGGTATTGCTTGGCGAGAATCCGAGAGCACTGGGGTTGCTTATGGAAATTTGCGCCAGGAGTCGCTGGATGGCGAGCGAACTCGCGCACCATCCAGCGCTGTTGGATGACCTGCTCGACCCGCGGGGACTCTTCGAACTTCCGGAGCGCGCAACACTGGCGCGGGAGCTCAGGACACGGTTGGGTCACGCTCGGGATGCAGAAGAGGCACAGGAGACACTGTGTTCCTTCAAGGAATCGCACAGTTTCCGCTGTGCGGCCTGTCAGTTGCGCGGCAGCCTGTCGCTGATGAACGTCAGCGACTATCTGACATTCCTCGCCGAAGTGGTACTTGAAGGTGCGCTCGACCTCGCCTGGGAGATGACGGCAGCTCAGCAGGGTGAGCCCCAGGGCGGGGAACGGCCGTTCGTAATCGTTGGCTATGGCAAGCTCGGGGGGCTCGAGCTGGGCCCGGACTCGGATCTCGATCTCGTGTTCGTGCATGCATTGGATGCTGGCCAATCGGGATTTCTGCATCGCCTGGTCAGGCGCCTCATGACCCTGTTGACCGCCCACACCCATTCGGGCGCCATGTATGAGATTGACATGCGGCTGCGACCGGACGGACGTTCGGGCCTGATGGTCAGTTCGCTTGCGAGCTTCGAGCAATATCAGCTGCAGGAGGCGTGGGTGTGGGAACAACAGGCACTGGTCCGAGCGCGGCCGGTTGCAGGCGATGCGGAACTCGCCGAACGGTTCGTTGCGTTGCGGCGATCGTTGCTTTGCCAGCCAAGGAAGCACGCCGAACTGCGCGTCGATATTGTCGATATGCGTGGTCGCATCGCGCAGGCCGATGCTGACGAAACTGATCTCAAGCGCGGGGTCGGAGGTATCGTCGACATAGAATTTATGGTGCAATACCTCGTTCTGGCATGGGCCTTGGAACACCCTGAGCTGTGCGAGTTCACTGACAACGTCCGAATCCTCGGTGCCGCCGCTCGGGTTGGCGTGCTCAGCGAATCGCAGCGCAGCTTGCTGACCGACGCGTATCTGGCGCTACGCGCCGAACGACACCGAACGGCCTTGGACATTGTGGACGACCAACGCGCTCGCGAGGTGCTGGAGCGACACCGGGACGGCGTCCGGGGCATCTGGAAGCAGCTGTTCGAATCCTAGTTAACCCAGCACCTGCCCGCGCGACTCAAGGCCAGGCGAAGGAGTGATGTGATGACCGATGTGCCGTTCTCGGAGCGTGAAGGCTGGATATGGTTCAACGGAGAGATGGTGCCCTGGCGGGACGCCAAGGTGCATGTATTGACCCATACGCTGCACTATGGGCTGGGCGTGTTCGAGGGTGTCCGCGCGTACAACACCCGTCGTGGCGCGACGATCTTTCGGCTCGCGGATCACACCGAACGGCTGTTCAACTCCGCGCACATTCTGGGTATGGAGATCCCCTTCAGTCCCGAGGAAATCAGTGCGGCGCAGTGTGAGGTCATTCGTGCAAACGATCTGGACGAGGGATATCTGCGACCGATGTGTTTCTACGGCTCGGAAGCGATGGGACTGCGCGCGGAAGGATTGTCGACCAACGCCATCATAGCCGCGTGGCCGTGGCCGTCTTACATGGACCCGGAAGCCACCGAGCGCGGCATCACCGTGCGGACGTCGTCCTACACGCGGCACCACGTGAACATCACCATGTGCAAAGCAAAGGCCAACGGCAACTACATCAATTCAATGCTGGCCCTGCGAGAAGCGCTGGACAGCGGCTGTGAGGAAGCGCTGCTGCTGGACAACGAAGGGTATGTTGTCGAAGGCAGTGGCGAGAACGTCTTTCTCGTCAAGAACGGGGAACTGCACACGCCGGAACTGGCGTCGTGCCTCGATGGAATCACCCGGCGCACCATCCTCTGCTTCGCGCAGGAATTGGGTGTTCGGCTGCACGAGCGGCGCATTACCCGCGATGAGGTATACATCGCCGACGAAGCATTCTTTACGGGTACCGCCGCTGAAGTGGTCCCGATTCGCGAACTGGACGGACGCAGGATTGGCGATGGCAAGCGCGGCGAACTGACTGAACAGCTGCAGTCGATGTACTTCGATCAGGTTCGCGGCAATCGCAACGCGCACGCCGAGTGGCACACGCCGGTCGCCGACGCGGGATAACTCGTCAGGTGCGCGGCGGCAGGCCCTGCCGGGTCAAGGTCGCGCGCCGTCGCACGGGGTCACTCATATCCGAAAACGCGTTCACTTCCTCGATGTCGGTTGGTGTCAAGGTGCCTGCGCTTTGTTTCAGCAGTAACAGGCCGAGCACATATTTGTAGCGCGAGTCGGCGTAATCGAACTGCGACCGGAACAACCGCTGCTGGGCTTCCAGGACATCCACGATGTTACGCGTGCCGACTTCGTAACCCGTTTGGATTGCTTCCAGCGCGGACTCCGTCGAACGGATTGCGCGCATTCGCGCCTTCACCCGGGCGACGTCGGTGGTGACCGCCTGGAGCAAATTGCGGGTGTCGCGGGAAACGACCAGCTTCCGGCCACGGAGAAACTCGCGGGCTTCCCTGCGCCTGGCGCGTGCTTCGCGAACGCGCGAACTGACGAAGCCGCCCTGATAGATCGGGAGCTGCATGCGCAGCGCATAGATCTCCGTTTCAGACTTACCCCCCAGGAACGCGGAACCGTGGGTGGTGAAGCTGCTGTAGGAAACCTGTGCGTCCAAGGTCGGCAGGTGTCCGGATAGTCGGGCCTTCAACTCTTGTTCTGCGGCGGCCAGTTGCTCCTGCGCGGAGCGGACTTCCAGGTTCTCTGCCAGCGCGGTCGCTACCCATTGGCTTTCGTCCAGTGGTTCGGGATTGATGATCGGCAGTTTTTCGGATAGCCGCGCCACCTCCGGGTAGTTGACGCCGGTCAAAGTCGACAGCGTTTCAAAAAAGATGTCGAGGTCGCCGTCTGCCTGGATCCGGCGAACCACGGCCAGATCGAGGGCTGCGGTCGATTCGAGCACGTCGGTGATGGCCACGAGACCCACGTCGAAGCGTTGCTGGACCTGCTCGAGTTGACGCTGCACGGCCGCCTCGTCCGCCTCGGTGGACTCCACCAGAGCCTGGGCGCGCAACACGTCGAGGTATGCCGCCGCAACGCGCACGATCAGTTCCTGTTCGGTAAACCGGTAGTCGTACCGGGCTTGCTCCCGGCGTGCCTTGGAACTTTTGTAGGTGAACCAGGCTTCGACGTCGAACAGGGGCTGAATCAGCTCCGCCTGCCAGCCGTGGTCCCTGAAGGTCGTCGTCCCGGCCGGGACCGGCAGACTGGTCCCCGGGTCAAAAACTACGCTACCCGGTAAGGTGCGCCGGTTTTCGGAAGCCAGCCCGGACATGTTGATGCTTGGCAGCAAGCCGCTGCGCGATTGGGGCACCACCTCGCGCCGGGCCTCGTAACCTTGCTTGGCGGCGCCCAGCACAGGGTCATTGACCAGCGAGTCGATGTAGGCCTGCGACAGATCCGCACCGTCGCTCGGGGCCGCGCCTAGCAGGCTGACCAGGATGAATATTGAAGCCGACTTTTGCATGGGCGAACGACCGGGAGGAATTCGCGCGCGATTCTATCAGATCAGGGGTCGAGGATAGGCTGGGCAGCGATCAAGCCGATATCCCGAAG
The DNA here is from genome assembly GCA_004357385.1 of Gammaproteobacteria bacterium. GTDB lineage: Bacteria > Pseudomonadota > Gammaproteobacteria > Pseudomonadales > Azotimanducaceae > SMWF01. Next base: position 73,172 of record SMWF01000019.1, read on the forward strand.
CGCTGGACAGAACAACTGAACTGACGGACGGTAGGTTGCGTCCGGCGCAGGTGATGGCACACTCGACTTTGACCCGGGGCTGGTTAGAATTGGTCCCCTCAGCTCCGGAACAACGGGCTCTGGAAGAACAGCCTCGGACGAAAAGATTGAAACGACGACGACGCTATCGAATAGACCTGGCCGCTCACATGGCAGAATGTGATGCCAACTACCTGCGTCTGTTGAAACTGATTCCTGAACTTCATGATCGTGATGAACGAACGCTGACGGTTCGCGTTGCCAACAAGGACGTCACGGTGTGTATCCGAGTTCTGGAACGTTGCCCCTACACCACGCTGATCGAACTCACGCAGCTGCCACTGGTCGAAGGGTTGGCGTTTGAGCTGCCCGCGCCGCGAATCGTGGTGCGTCTCTACCACGACGCAAAATCGGCGGAGGTCGTGGAGTTTCAGAACGAACGCCACTTCAAACCGACGTACAGCTATCCCAATGGCGAGATGCGACAGCGTGACGAAAAGGCACAGCTCAACCGGTTCCTGAGCGAGTATCTGGCGGCGTGCCTCGAGCACGGCGCCTGCGCAGATCGACCCGTCGTGCTTGCCGACTGTTGATACGCCGCCCGAGCCGACATCGATGAACGACGCGAGGCGGATTTCGGTTCTCCACATTACCGACCTGCATCTGTTTGCCGAGCAAGGCCGGGAGTTGCTGGGCGTGGTCACCGATGCGAGCCTCGAAGCGGTACTTGATCTGGCCCTGGCCGAGGCGACGCCGGATGCGTTGCTGGTGACGGGCGATGTGACCCAGGAGGGTGATGCTGGGGCCTATCAGCGGGCCAGTGACATCGTTGCGCAACGCTTTTCCGGGCCAAGTCTGTGGCTGCCCGGCAATCACGATCTGGGTACAGCAATGCAGGCCGCCGGCCCAGGCATGGACCGGCTGGAGCTGGGAGACTGGCTGATCGTTGCGATCGACACGCACGTCGACGGCGAGGTTTCAGGTCACATCGATGCCGCTGAATTCGAGTGCCTCGAGGGGTTGCTGACACGCGCGAAAGCGCCACACGTGCTGGTCTGCGGGCACCATCCTCCGGTGCCTGTGGGAACCAGCTGGCTGGATACCCAGGTCATCGATAATGCAGCGCAGCTGCTGGCCATGCTGGAACGGCATGAGCGAGTGTGCGGGTACCTGTTTGGACACATTCACCAAGCCTTCGAGGCGATGCACGGACGCCTTCGGATCATTGCCAGCCCGTCCACCTGCTTCCAGTTCGAGGCGGGCAGCGAGCAATTCGCCGTCAGCGGGCTTTCACCGGGCTACCGGTGGCTGAACCTGCGGGCCGACGGTTCGATCGAGACCACGGTCCACCGTGTGGAGCGGATCAGAGTGCAGCCAATCCGGCGCAAGCGTGGTTATTAGGACAGTTGGAGGTCATGGCAGAGTCCGGATATTCAGCTGAGTCCATTCGAGTGCTCACGGGCCTCGAGCCGGTTCGCCTGCGGCCGGGCATGTACACCGACACGTCCCGGCCCAACCACCTCGTCCAGGAGGTGGTGGACAACAGCGTCGACGAGGCGCTGGCCGGCTACGCACGAGAGGTGCACGTCACACTGGCCGACGATGGCTCGGTGGAGGTCGTCGATGACGGACGCGGCATGCCCGTCGATGTGCACCCGGAACACGGTCTGACGGGCGTCGAACTCATTCTCACGCGGCTGCATGCCGGCGGTAAATTCGACAGCAAGCACTACACCTACGCGGGCGGCCTGCATGGGGTTGGCGTGTCGGTGGTCAACGCGCTGTCGAGCTGGCTCGAGGTCCAGATCAGGCGCGATGGCAAGGTCTATCAGCAACGCTTCGAGCAGGGTGATCCGGTGGGTAAGCTCGAGACCAGTGGCACGGTGGGCAAGCGCAACACCGGGACTCGTGTGGTGTTCCAGCCGGATCCGAGTTTCTTCGACTCGACCCAGATTCACCTCGGGAAGCTCAAACACCTCCTGCGTGCCAAGGCGGTACTGTGTCCGGGGCTCAAGGTCTCGCTTACGGTGGAGCGAGGCAAGATCCGGGATCGCGAAGAGTGGTGCTTTCAGGGAGGCTTGGCGGGCTATCTGAATGAGTCGCTTGGAGGCGCGGATACACTCCCGGCGGCGCCATTCTGTAACGAAGCTCATGGCAACGATGAGGCCGTGGATTGGGCGTTGCTCTGGGCGGTCGATGGCGGCGCCTTGATTACCGAAAGCTATGTGAATCTGATTCCCACCCCGCTCGGCGGTACCCACGTCAATGGGTTGCGCAGCGGTTTGTTGGAGGCGCTCAAGGAGTTCTGTGAGTTTCGCGATCTGACCCCGCGCGGCATCAAACTCACTGCCGACGATCTCTGGGAGCAATGTTGCTACGTGTTGAGCGCGAAGTTGACGGATCCGCAGTTCAGCGGTCAGACCAAGGAGCGGTTGTCGTCGCGACAATCTGCGGTGTTCATCGCTGGAGTCGTCAAGGATGCGTTCAGCCTGTGGCTCAGCGAGCATCGCCAGGATGGCGAGCGAATTGCGGAGCTGGCAATCCACAACGCCCAACGTCGGATTCAGGCGAGCAAGAAGGTGGCGCGCAAGAAGGTAACGACCGGGCCCGCGCTGCCGGGGAAGCTTGCGGATTGCTCGGGGCAGGATGTGGAGCGCGCCGAGTTGTTTCTGGTGGAGGGCGACTCCGCGGGTGGTTCTACCAAGCAAGCTCGAGACCGGGAGTTTCAGGCGGTGATGCCGCTGCGCGGAAAGATCCTCAATACCTGGGAAGTGGATTCCAGCGAGATCATGGCCTCCCAGGAAGTGCATGACATTGCGCTTGCGGTCGGGGTCGATCCCAAGTCCTCGGACCTGAGCGGCTTGCGCTACCATAAGATCTGCGTGCTTGCGGATGCCGATTCTGACGGGGCGCACATCGCAACGCTGTTGTTGGCACTGTTCCTGAAGCACTTTCCAGCGCTGATCGAGGCGGGGCACGTGTACGTGGCGATGCCACCGCTGTATCGGATCGACGTAGGCAAGGAGGTCTTCTACGCGTTGGATGAGGCTGAGCGCGAAGGGGTTCTGGACCGAATCGCTGCCGAAGGTAAACGGGGCAATATCGTGGTGCAGCGCTTCAAGGGCCTGGGTGAGATGAACCCCTTGCAACTTCGCGAGACGACCATGAATCCGGATACGCGTCGGCTGGTGCAGTTGACCATCGACTCGGCCACGCGCACTGAAGAACTGATGGACATGCTGCTGGCCAAGAAGCGTGCCGGCGACAGACGCGCCTGGCTGGAAAAAAATGGGGATCAAGCGACCCTTGCGTAAGCCGCGCTACGCGCTGGCATGGCGACAATGAGGCATTTTAGATGAGCACCCACGAGGAGAACGCTGAAATCGAGCGGATTCCCCTGCGCACCTTTACCGAGAAGGCGTACCTCGAGTATTCGATGTACGTCATCAACGACCGCGCGTTGCCCCACATTGGGGACGGTTTGAAGCCGGTCCAGCGCCGCATCGTTTACGCGATGTCGCAACTCGGTCTGAATGCCCAGGCGAAGTACACGAAATCAGCACGCACGATTGGCGATGTGCTCGGTAAGTTCCACCCCCATGGCGACAGCGCCTGCTACGAAGCCATGGTGCTGATGGCGCAACCTTTCTCGTTTCGATATCCGCTGATCGATGGGCAGGGCAACTGGGGCGCGCCGGACGACCCGAAGTCGTTCGCAGCCATGCGCTACACCGAAGCCCGGCTTGCACCCATTGCGGAACTGTTGCTGGCCGAGGTGGATCGGGGCACCGTCAATTTCGAACCTAACTTCGACGGTTCGCTGGAGGAGCCCGAGGTCCTTCCGGCGCGGGTTCCGTTCGTGTTGCTGAACGGCGGTAGCGGCATCGCGGTGGGGATGGCCACCGACATTCCCCCGCACAATCTCAACGAAATCGTTAGCGCGTGCATTCATCTACTCGATGCGCCGAAAGCCACGATTCAGGACCTGATGACCCACGTTCGTGGCCCGGACTTTCCGACCGATGCGCTGATCGTTACATCGGCCCAGGAGATGCTGCGCCTCTACGAGGAAGGGCGCGGCTCGGTCAGGGCACGCGCAGTGTTCACCCGAGAAAACGGCGATATCGTCATCACGGCGTTACCCCACCAGGTGTCGCCGGCGAAGGTGCTCGAACAGATCGCGGCCCAGATGCAGGCGAAAAAGCTGCCGATGCTGGTGGATCTGCGCGATGAATCAGATCATGAAAACCCGACACGACTGGTGCTCGTGCCACGATCCAACAGGGTGGACGGTGACCGACTGATGAGTCACCTGTTCGCGACCACCGACCTGGAGCGCAGCTATCGGGTCAACATGAACGTCATTGGTCTCGACGCGCGTCCCCGGGTGAAGAATCTCCGAGAGATACTGCGCGAGTGGCTCGAGTTTCGCCGTGAAACGGTGCGCCGGCGGATCGGCCATCGACTCGAGCGCATCGAGCAACGCCTGCACGTGCTGGCTGGCCTGCTGATCGCGTACCTCAGCATCGACGAGGTCATTCGCATCATCCGCGAGGAAGAGGTGCCCCGCGGCGCGCTGATGAAGAAGTTCAAGCTCACCGAAATTCAGGCCAACGCGATTCTCGATCTTCGTCTGCGTCACCTGGCGCGCCTCGAGGAGGACAAGATTACCGTCGAGAAGGAAGCGCTCGAGGGCGAGAAGCTGGGCCTCGAAAAGATTCTGAATTCTAAAGCGCGGATGAAAACGCTGCTCAAGAAGGAACTGCTCGAGGACGCGGAGAGGTTTGGCGATGCGCGTCGCGCTCCGATCGGCGATGCCGAGGAAGCCACCGCCTATGTTGAACAGGATCTGGTGTCCAACGACCCGGTGACGGTCGTGCTGTCGAGCAAGGGCTGGGTACGCGCGGCACGCGGCCATGAGGTCGACCCCCGCGAGTTGAATTATCGAACGGGCGATGAGTTTCTGAGCGCGGCGCGGGGCCGCAGCAACGACCCCCTGGTGTTCATCGACAGTGGCGGACGCGCATACAGCATAGCTGCGCACACACTGCCGTCTGCCCGGAGCCAGGGTGAACCGCTGACCGGTCGCCTCAACTCGCCCGAGGAGGCGCGATTCGTTGGCCTGGCCATGGGCGCGGGTACGTCGCGTTTGTTGCTGGCGTCAAACGCAGGCTATGGCTTCGTCACGTCGCTGGCCGGCCTGCTCACCAAGAACCGTGCAGGCAAGGCGGCGTTGAGTGTCCCGAAAGGAGGCCTCGCGCTGCCCCCGGTAACCGTGGGCGACGGCGACGATCCGCTGGTGGTGGCGGTCACCAGCCAGGGGCGAATGCTAGCGTTTCCGTTGGCCGATGTGCCGGAACTTGCCCGCGGAAAAGGGAACAAACTGATCAATGTACCCGGCGCGGCGTTCAGATCCGGTGAGGAATCGGTAGTGGGGGTCGCGGTCATCTATGAATCGGATCGATTGCTGGTGGTTGCTGGACAACGCCATCTCAGTTTGAAGCGAAAAGACCTCGAGCATTACCTCGGCGAGCGCGCGCGCCGCGGTCGCAAGCTGCCACGTGGTTTTCAGAAGGTCGACGGTTTGGAGGTCGAGTCTGGCTGACCAATCAGGCGCTCGGCCTGACCTTCGAGCAGGCTGCGATACGAACCGTTGAGCGCCGAGATAATGAAGCACTCGCCAGGCGACGCAGTGACCAGTGAGGCGAGGATGGCGTGTTCCTGCCGTGCGCTGTCAAAGCGTTCCGGACCCTCGAGCTGGTCAAATACTTCGCGGCTGGTTGCCACGGTATCGTTCGCCGCGACAGCGCTCAGCAATGTGGCGTCCGTTGTCTGGTCCGTGCCGGGGAGTTCCGCCAGCGGCGTGTTCGAAGGGTCTTCGTGCAGCCCGAATCGGAACGCCAGTTCAGGTCGTTCCCGCATGTAGTAACGCTGATTGACGTCCTGAAGCACCTCGGCGATCAGCAGCGCGGCACATACGATACCGAAGCACCGCTCAGAGCGTTGGGCGTCGTCCGGCGCGCCGCGGAATGAAAAAATCAGGCCGATGCCCGGCAGCTCTATACCCCGACCGCCGTACAGGTGCCCGACCTGATCGGCACGGCTCAGGCACATATCGATGATCCGCGGCCGATCCGTCGCCGCGAAACTCACTTGATTGAACCAGTTGACCACCAGAACGTAGCTTGGCGGCGTTTCGATTGGATGCTGGCCCGGGTGGGTGGATTCCGGCACCGGCAGCGGGGACGATGCGGGGCCCGTGGGCCATCGCTGGTCCACGAGATAGCCGACCAACAAGCCGGCGAGCGCGCAGCCGAACACCCACAGCATCAGCGTTGAGGCGGCCGGGCCGGTACGAAAAATCACCGGGCTCAACGTTACCCGGGCGTAGCCGGCGACGGTGTCTTCAAAAACGATCGGATGGGTGAAATGGGGCGCGCTGTTCGATGCGCTGCCGGAGTTAGCCAGCACCCGGTCGTCGATGGTGTAGATGCTTACCGAGGCCACTTCGGCGGGTTCGTTGATGCGCGTCGCCAACACGCTGAGGCTGATCAGATTGCCACCAATCAGCGGTTCGGCGCTCAGGGTCGCCAGTTGCTCGGCGAGCGCACGACCGAAGGAGCTCATGTGGCGCTGCTGATCGGCGCTCAGTGCGGCGCTCCAGAACAACGACGTCGAACTGGCCACAGTCAATGCCACGGTGCCGGCGATGAGGGTGCTGCGATAAACACGCGTCGCCGCGAGCAGCCGCGACAAAAGAGGTTGCGGTGAGTCGTTCGTTTGACGTCCCCGATTCAAGGCGTTAGCGTCTCCGGCCCGGCAATTCAGGCGCGCGGCGGTGTCCAGCGAAATCGTACTGGTGAATGTTTCCGGCCGAAACAAGGCTGGACTCATGGGGATGTTGACATCGACGATGGCGCGCTTTCAAGTTCGCGTCCTCGACGTCGGCCAGGCGGTGATCCACGATGAGCTCAGCCTGGGCATGATGCTGGAGGTCCCGGCGAGTCACGATCCCGCGGAGCTGCTCGCAGCACTCGGTGCGGGACTGGACGAGGATCTGCGCTTTACCCATGTCTCCGGGGTCGACTACCAGCAGTGGGTAGCCCAGCAGGGCAAGCCCCGTCACATCGTCACGCTGCTTGCTGCGGGGGTCAGCGCCGAGCAGCTCGCGGCGGTCGTCGGGATTGTGGAGGGTCACGGGTTGTCGATCGAGGCGATTCGGAGGCTCTCGGGCCGCGTGCTTGTTGATGTTCAGAACCCGGGTCGCGCAAGCGTGGAGTTGTCCCTGCGCGGTGACCCTGACGATCCTGCCTCGCTCAAAGCCGACCTGCTCGAGGCCGCCGGCCGACTGACCTTCGACTTCTCCGTGCAACAGGACACGGTGTACCGTCGCAATCGTCGCCTCGTGGCATTCGATATGGACTCGACTCTGATTGATGCCGAGGTGATCGACGAGCTTGCCCGCGTGCACGGCGTGGGTGGCGAGGTCGCCACCATCACCGCCCAGACGATGCGCGGCGAGATCGACTTTCAGGAGAGCTTCCGGCGACGCGTGGCCTTGCTTAAGGGGCTTCCGGAAGCGGCACTGAGGTCGGTGGCCGGGCGCGTGAAATTGACCGACGGAGCACATCGGCTGACTTCGGCGCTCAAGCATTTTGGCTATACCACGGCGATCATTTCCGGCGGGTTTCGCTTCGTTGGGGAACGGCTTCGGGCCGAGCTTGGTATTGATCTATTGTTCGCGAACGAGCTCGAAGTGGTGGACGGTTGCGTCACTGGCGCCGTCAGCGGCGCGGTGATCGATGCCGAAGGCAAGGCGCAGCGACTGCGTGAGATTTGTACCGCACAAGGCATCGCGCTGGCTCAAACGATTGCCATTGGCGATGGCGCCAACGATCTGCCGATGCTGAACGCGGCGGGTTTGGGTGTCGCGTTTCACGCTAAACCGCTGGTCCGTGAATCGGCAAGTCACGCGATTTCCAACTTCGGGCTGGACAGCGTGCTCTATCTGATGGGATTCACCGACCAGGACATCGAAGAAATTGGCGGCTAGTCAGTCGCTCGAGGCATAGCGCGACCACAGTCGAACGAAGCCTCAGACCTTCAGCGTCTCTAAAGAGTAGCACGGCGTCTGCAATCGCCGACGCCGCAGTAACAGTCAATCTTCCGTGCTGAAGTCGTAGTTCATCTCCGCCATCGGCTCCTGCAGGTAGTGACCCTGAATGTAGTTGGCGCCAGCCTGCCACAGGGTCGACAGAACGGTGGCGCTTTCAACCATGGGTACCACTGTCAGCTTACCCAGTCCCTGAAGTTGCTCGATGACGGCGTTCAGTTGGTCGCGATTGGTCGGGTCATCCTCCAGCGCGCATACCTGGCCGCCGTCGAGCTTTACGAAATCGACGGGGACGTGTCGTAGCGTCTCAAAGGAGGTTTCGTTCAAACCGAAGTGACGCATCGACGATCGACAATGCATCGCGGCCAGCCCTTGGACGAATTGGCGCGCCTGACGAATGTGCGACGCCGCGTCCGGTTCGGCGATCTGGAAAATAACCGCGTCGCTCGGCAGGCGCGCGGCTTTGATGGCTACAGCGAGCCACTGAATGAACTCTTCGTCGATCATGCTGTTGCTGGTCAAGTTGATCGTCAGGCGGGTGTTGTGACCTCCGGCCCGGTGTGCGGACAGCAGCTTGATGGAATGCAGAATGACCCAGCGGTCGATCTTGGCGGAGACGCCATGCTCGATCGCCAGTTCGAGAAATTGGTGGGGTACAAGCTGCTCGTTGTCGTCGTCCGTCAGGCGCAGAAACACCTCGTAGTGTTCATCCGAGTCGCCGCGCAGACTGATGATTGGTTGAAACAACAGTTGGAAACGGTTGCCGTCGATGGCCTCGTTGACCAGCCCGAGAATGCGGCGCTGGTCGGCGTTCAGCCCATCCTCGTCGACGTGCGTGTCATCGGGTTGGTACCACAGGACGCTGTTAGTGCCTTGGGTCTCGCGAGATGCGAGCATGGTTTTGAATGCCAGGTCGACGCTCTCGCATAGGTCTACATCGGATGTGACGTTTACGGCCCCGATGGTCACCGTGCAGCGGATGGTTTTGCCGTTAACTTCGAAGAGCTCGTCTCCAACCCCGGCGCGAAGCTGTTCGGCGAGTACATCGCCGCCGGCCTCGGAGCCAAATCCGATGATGCCGAAACGATGGTCTGCGATCGGTTCGACCAACACATCGCTCCGGTCTTCTGCTAACCAGCGCCCGATCTCGGCGACGATCGACTTCGATTCGGACAGCCCATGTTCGGCCTGCAGTTCGTTGAAGTCGTCGATCTCGATGACCAGCAGGGTTGCACGTTCGGCTTCGCTGAGTTTCGGTTTGACCAGTTTCGCGAACTCGGCCACTGCATCGGGTCCGGTCCCGGTGGCCGCAGATGCCGTAGCGGCCGATGCGGGCGCGCTCGTTGTGCGGGCATCGGAGACACCCACGCGCACCAGTACTTGGATGCACGATTCGCCTTCGTAGTCGGCACGGGACAATGTCAGGTCGCCCTCGACCGGGTCGTTGCTGAGGGTGCGGCCCAGGAACGCCATGGTCAGCTCGTCCGTGCCATTGTCGTTGACGGATCCGTTGCTGTTTCCGTCCTCGCTCGCACCGGCCGTGACGGCTCCGGCACTCACCACCTGAATCGCCTTCATATGCGCTTTGATCTCATCGGCCTGATCCGGGTCGACCAGATCCAGCAGCGGCAGGCCGAGCAGGTCATCCGCGTCCTCGAAGCCGAACAGGCGCAGGTAGTCGTCGTTGGCGTAGATGTGCATGCCTTCATGCACGTAAGCGATCGCTGCGGCGGAGTTGGAAAGCAGCAGTTCGCAGCGTCGCTCGGCTTCCTTGAGCGCGCGCTCGGTCTCGATCAGTTGGCGCTGTCGGCAGACGTGATGAAGCTCACGTCTGACAACGTACAGTAGCCGCTCGTTGTCGTCCCGAAAGATCACGTCGGTGGCGCCGATACTCATACCGCGAGACAGATTTGCGGCGTCGGGGGCATCGTCGTGGACGATGATGGGCAGGTCTGGTTCACGGCTGCGCAGCCCCGGCAGCAACTCGCCGAGCTGCTCGAACGCTGCGTTGCACAGCATCAGATCCAATTTCTCGATGCTTGCGTACTCGGTGGCAGCGGTCAGATCGGAGAAGAATTTGGGGCGCGTCGAGATGCCCGCATCGCGCAGCACTGAGTCGATCTCGTGCGCCCTGTTCTCGGACAGGTCGGCGATCAGCAGACGGACCGGCGACGGCGTGGCCATGATTTCGGATAATCCCTGTAGATGGTCAGTTTCCCTACTTGGGCAGATCGGACTCCGCGTCTGCGAGACCTTCCCAGTACGACTCCATATTCAGGTCGAATTGGGCATTTTCCAAGTAACCATCTAACATTCGGAATGTGAACTGGCTAAAGCTTTCGGTGTTACGTACCCGGCGCATTAGCTGCGCCTTGGTTTGAATACCTTGCCGTTGGATCTGAACTTTGTGGGATTCATCGAAGGGAACCCGCGGGGTCAGCAGGGTAGCCGGTTGACCGATGATCGGCATTTCCGGCAATAACAGGCCTCGGGCGTGCTCGCGAATTCCGCCGCGTTTGCGCACCACGCGGACAGCCACCGGAATGGCACGAGGCGACAGCAACTCGAGGCCCATCAGCGTTTCCGCGTCGCTGTAGCGCAACCATCGCGCTACCGCCACACACCAACGCGCGTCGCTGCTTTCGCGCAGTGCCAACAGCTCGCCGGCGTAGATGCGCTCGTCGACCACGCTGGTGAGTTTGACCTGGAAGCCTGCGGGGCTGGTGTCGACCACCGTCGCATCCACAGTGCTGTAGCCTTGCGCGAGTTCAGGCTCTGCGGGAATTTCCGGGGTGTCTAGAATTCGCTCGGGATGCTCGATGTCGGGATTTTCCGGGAATTTCTCGCCGTGCAGGTCGAAGGCCTCGTCCCAGGCGTTTTCCGCGGCGATCGCTCGGGGTAGATCGTCGAGAAACGGGTTCAACTCGGGCTGGGGCATCGCCTCGGCTGACGCAAGCTGGCGCTCGAACTCCACGCCGCCGGAAAGATGAAAATGTACCGAGCGCATGCCGGTACAGATCTTCATTGCGCCGGCAACCCGGCGGCGCCGGAATGTGCGCTTGCGCATCATGCTCCACGCGGTGACCAGGTGACGGAGCAGTCCTTCCTCCACATAGTCCGGTACGGGAATGTCGCAAGCGATCTCGTTGAGGTACGCCTCGAGTTCGTAGACCAGCCCATCGGTCCTGATACCGCGCAGTTCGCCCGTATCGGCGGAAAGTTCCCGATAAATTGGCGGTGCATCGAGGTCCAGATCGACGCGAAACAGGTCATCATCGTCGGGCAGATCGAGGGTCACCCGCGGGGTCCACAACTCCAGCACATTGAAGGTCGCGTTCAGGTGAGTGTGCCGCAGCTGATTCGGGCGACACGTGCCGAGCAGTGCGATGCGCAGATAGGCATCCTGGACAGACAATTCCGCGGATTCATGGTTTTCGTCGTCGCTCCAGGACGACTGGGTGAATCCCAGACGTTCGGCCAGGCGGTAGAGCTGGTTCAGCTCGGCCCAGATTCCCGGGGGTGTGTTGGTGTGAATCTGGGTGGCGCGCAGCAGGGTGCGCGAGCAGTCGGACAATGCACGATGAGTGGCATGGCCGATCAGGTCGAGCCGTACCGGGTCGTTGGAGTCGCTGGCCGCATCGCGGATCGTTGCTTTATAGCCGGCCGCGATGCCGATCTGCAGTTGTTGCGCGATCTGGGCGTAACCCTCGCCGCTATGCGGTGCGCCAAGCGCGCTGCGGTCTAGACGGGTGGATATATAGTGCACGAGGGTCCGGAGAATCTCGAGCAGTTCGAAGCGCAACTCCGGCTCTACCGCAAGACGCGCGACCTCCGTTACCGCCCGATGCAACCGTGCGGCGGTGTCGCTGGTGTTCGCCAGTGGCAGTTCGCCGGTCCACGCTTCCAATGCGGCTGCATCGACGTCGCAGAAACTCAACGACGAAAGATCGGTGGCGGGCGCATCGAGCTGGATCGAAATACTCACCATCGGCGCACGGTCTGAAGGTCTCGGGGCCGGCCAGTATAGAGGAAAGTTCGTAAATCTTTCAGAGGGTTGTCACAGGAAGTTCAGAATTTCCTTGGCGGTCGCTCCCGGGACTTCCCGGGCCAGTCTCGGTACCAGGTAACCCGGTAATGCGTCGCTCATTTGCCGCACAAGCTGGCGGGCGCGCTCTTCAGGTACATCGAAATGATGGGTGCCGGCCACCTTGTCGGGCATATGCAGGTAGTAAGGCAGCACGTGCTGCTGGTACAGCGCCTCGGAAAGCTGAATCAGGGCCTGGCAGTTGTCGTTCACGCCGCGCAGCAGAACGCTCTGATTAAGCAGCGTAATTCCGCTCGCATGCAGGGCTGTCAGCGCCGTACCCAGTAAATCGTCCAGTTCGTTGGGATGATTGAGGTGCAGCACCATACTGGTCGTCAACCGGGTCTGAGTGAGCAGATCCAGCAGTTCGGTGGTGACCCGTTGCGGAATGACGACGGGAACGCGGGTGTGGAAGCGCAACCAGCGGACGTGCGGAATTGCTTCGATCGCGCCCACCAGCCGTGCGAGCACGCTGTCCTTCAACATCAGCGGATCTCCGCCGGACAGGATGACTTCGCGGATCGTGGGGTTCGTTTCGATGTGCCGCAGGGAAGGAAACGACAGGTCCTGACGGTGTTCGGCGTATGGAAAGTGGCGTCGGAAGCAGTACCGGCAATGCACCGCGCAAACCGGGCTTGCGATCAGCAAGGCGCGCCCCGCATATTTCTGGATCAATCCGGGCGCGACGGTCACGGCCGCCTCCTCGAGCGGATCGGCGACGAACCCGGGGAAGTGCTCGCGTTCGACCCGTAGCGGCAGCACCTGGCGCAACAGCGGATCGTTCGGATCGCCCGGGCGCATGCGCGCGAGGAACGGCATGGGTACCCGCATCTCGAAGGCCGCGTCGCGCTCGTAAGGCACACTCTCGGGGTCGAGATCCAGTCGAGTCAGAAGTTCGCGCGGGTCGCGGAGCGCCTCGCTCAAATGCCGCGGCCATTCGCTGGACTGCCACGGCACGGACTTCGACGGTATCATTGCGGGCATCGATGGACTCGGGCCAGGACCTAGCCAATGGCGAGCTATTCTACCAACGAATTCAGAGCAGGACTGAAAGTGCTGCTGGAGGGGGACCCGTGCGCGATCGTCGAAAATGAATTCGTGAAACCGGGTAAGGGTCAGGCATTCAATCGGGTCAGGCTGCGCAACCTTAAGACCGGTCGCATCTGGGAGCGCACCTTCAAGTCCGGTGAGTCCCTGGAGGCGGCAGACGTGCTCGACGTCGACATGGAGTATCTGTACAGCGATGGTGAGTTCTGGCACTTCATGAAAACCGATGGCAGTTACGAACAACTCGGCGCAAGCGAGGCCGCGGTTGGGGATACCAGGCAATGGCTGAAAGAGCAGGAGAAGTACCAGGTCACGCTCTGGAACGATGATCCGATTGCGGTGACCGCGCCAAACTTCATTGAGCTGGAGGTGACCGAAACTGATCCGGGCGTGAAGGGTGATACCGCCCAGGGGGGCACCAAGCCCGCGACCCTGTCTACCGGCGCGGTCGTCAAAGTGCCACTGTTCATAACGATAGGCGAAATGCTGCGCGTCGATACGCGCACCGGCGAGTATGTGAGCCGCGCCTGATTCAATCGCCCGAATCAACGGGGAGCCGCATGGGAGTGTCCGACTGGCGACCGACCTGCACGCTCGACGTGTTGCAGCAGCGCGCTGTCGCGGCGGCTGCGGTGCGCCACTTCTTCGCTGAACGCGACGTGCTGGAGGTACAAACCCCGGTGTTGTCCCAGGGGACGGGTACGGACCCCGCGCTCGACCCGCTGATTACCCGGATGGGTTCGACCACCTGGTATCTGCAGACCTCCCCGGAGTTTCACCTCAAGCGTCTGCTCGCGGCTGGCGCGCCGGACATCTACAGGTTCGGCCCGGTATTCCGCGCTGAGGAAGCAGGCCGGCAGCACAACCCCGAGTTCACGATGCTCGAATGGTATCGGCTGGGCGTCGAACTCGATCAGCTCATGGACGAAGTGGCGGCGCTGGTCGATACATTGCTTGGTTCCGCCGAGTACCGACGAGTCGCCTATGCGGATCTCGTGGAGCGGGAATTTGGCGTTGGACCCGATGCCGTGGCCGCTCGGCTGAACGCGGCGTTGGACGCAGGCGGAGTGGAAACGTCACCGGAGCTGGCCGCGTCCGATGCGGCTACCCTGATGGAGCTGGCGTTTGCGACGGCCTGTGCGCGGTTGGAACCCGGCCGGGTGTTCGTTACGGAATACCCGGCGAATCAGGCGGCGCTGGCGCGCACGGAAGTCCTCGCCGGCCGGGAAGTGGCGCGCCGTTTCGAGTTGATCATCGACGGGCTCGAGATTGCAAATGGGTACGACGAGCTGTGCGATGCGCAGCTGCTCGCTCGGCGCGCCGCGGCCGATCGTGTTCAGCGTCGGCGCGAAAGCCGCCCGAGCCCCGAGCTCGACAAACACCTGTTGGCAGCGCAACGGCACGGCTTACCACCGTGCGCCGGGGTGGCCGTGGGCTTTGATCGGCTGCTGATGCTGATGTTGGGGGTCGACGATATCGGCGACGTGATGCCGTTCAGCGCGGCGAATGCGTGATCTGACCGAGCACAGAACCCACCCGTACGGGTTGTTCCAGGGTAAGCGAAGTGGGGCTGACGGTGCCTGGGCCGAGCAGCAGGATCACCGTCGAACCCAGTAGGAAACGCCCGATCTCTGCGCCCCGCGCAAAGGGGATGTCGTAGCGGCGTTCCCGATGTTCGCGATACGGCGAGACCGGCCCGTCCCACACCGTTTCGATGCTGGCCACAATCAATGCACCCACCAGTACCACCGCCATGGGCCCCGCCGGGGTGTCGAATTCGCAGACCAGCCGTTCGTTGCAGCAGAATAGACGCGGAACGCTGGCTTCGGTCGTTGTGTTGACCGAGAACAGCTCACCGGGAATCTCACGGGTGCGCCGCAAGGTGCCGGCGAACGGCAGATGAACGCGATGATAGTCGCGCGGTGCGAGGTAGATGGTCGCGAACCAGCCGCCGTCGAGCAAAGCCGCGAGTCCGTCATCGCCTAACAGCTCGGCACAGGCGTAGGCTGTACCCTTGGCCTGGATGAGCTGGCCCTTCTCGATGATCCCGAACTGACTCAGGGTACCGTCGGCGGGACTGATGAGTTCATCGCCGCAGCCGTCGAACCGGCGTGCCCCGGATGCAAGTTCGCGGGTAAAGAAATCGTTGAACGATCGATAATCCCGCGGGTTGCGGCGTGCCGCGTCATCGAGCCTCACGCCATAGACGCGGCTGAAAGTGTCGATCATGGCGTGGCTCAGAAACGGGGATTCGGAGGCGGCGAGTCGGCCAAGCAAACGCGACAAGCCATGTCTGGGCAGCAACTGCTGCAACTGCAGGAATACATTCATGGGCCTTCGCCGGTGACGATTGGCGTATCGTCACGGTTCCCCCACTCCGCCCAGGAGCCGTGATAGGCGCGCGGCGCGGGAAACCCCAGCAATCGGGCGACTAGGTAAGACAAGCCGGATCGATGGTGCGTCTGGCAGTAGGTAATCAGCGGTCGGTTGCGGTCGATGCCGTGTTCGGCGAGGACCGTCTCGAGCCCTTCCCGCAGACGCCAGCCGTGATCAGGGTCCATGAGTTCCAGCCAGTCCAGGTTGACCGCGCCGGGAATGTGTCCCCCGCGCTTCGCGGCCAGCTTCGTACCGACGTACTCGGCTCTTGATCGGACGTCCCAGATGCACGTTCCGCCTTTGTCGATCGCGGCCAGCACGTCCTGTGCCTCGGCGATCGGTCCGCTGTCGATGGCCAACGAAACGTCGGTCGGGGCAGGGGTGTGGGATTCGTTTACCAGGGGGCATCCCGCCTGATGCCAGGCGTGTAGACCGCCGTTCAGATAGCCCCAGTGGCTGTGGCCAATCACGTCGAGGGTCCAGAGAAATCGGCCTGCCCAGCCGCCCCCCTCGTCGTCGTAGGCAATGATGGCGAGCTCGCGTCGATAGCCCAGGCTGCGGAACAGTTCGTTCAGCCGATCGATGTCGGGTAGCTGCCCGGTCGCCGGCGGTACGCCGCTGATCAGCTGCGCCGGAGTCACCAGCGCCGCGCCGGGTATGTGCCCGTGCGAATAGGTTGCCGCGTCGCCGACGTGAACCAACAGGGCGTTTTCAGCGGTCAGCGTCTGCTGCAGCTGATCGGGTTCGATGAGACGGTTCATGTTCTAAGCCAGGGTACGCGCCGCGGGATGATACAACGGGCCGGTACTCGGAACAGGTCGGCTGCAAGGCGTCGAGCACTCGATTATCCTTGGCTGCATGGTTCGAATGGGAAGTTCGCGTGGCCGATGATCTGATCTGGATGGACCTCGAAATGACCGGGCTCGACCCGGAGGTCAACGTGATCCTTGAAATGGCCACGATCGTGACCGACTCCGAGCTCAACGTGATTGCCGAGGGGCCGGTGGTGGTGGTCCGTCAGCCCGAGGAAAAGCTTGCGGAGATGGATGAGTGGAACGTCTCGCACCACACCGCGTCAGGGCTGCTGAAACGTGTCCGGCAAGACGGCGTGTCACCGGCCGAGGCGGAAGCGGTGACCCTGGCGTTTCTCGAGGCACACGCACAGCAGAGCCGCTCGCCCTTGTGCGGCAACACCATCTGGCAGGATCGGCGATTTCTCGCGCGCTACATGCCGACGCTGGAGTCGTTTCTGCACTATCGAATGATCGATGTCAGCAGCATCAAAGAGTTGGTCGCGCGGTGGCGGCCGGATCTCGTCGATGGTTTCAGCAAGCGCGGCGAACACCTCGCGCTGGCGGACGTGCGTGAATCGATTGCCGAACTGGCCTACTACCGGGACCACTTCTTCAAACTCGATTGATCTCTTCGCGACAACCGGCCCCGGCCGCTCGCGTGCCGCTCACTGCGCGCTGGCAGCTGCTCTTTTGCGGCGCTGTTCGCCCAGTGCCCAATCGATGTGTTCGCGCACCATTTGCTCACTACCGGCCTCGCTGCTGCCGGAGGCGTCGGATCCGGCACGGTTCGAGCCATCGCGTCGTGCGCTCAGGGCCGCCACTATCAGTGGATCGTAGTCGGCGTTTCCCAGCGCCACCGCCAGGTTTCGGGACCATTGGCGGTAGTTGATTCGACGGATGGCCGAACCCTCCGTATGGCTGAGGAATTCGGCCTCATTCCAAAGGAATAAGTCGATGAGGGTGGCGTCGTCGAGACCGTGGCGCGGCGCAAAATCAGCTTCGGCACTGGCACGGGCATAGCGGTTCCACGGGCACACCAGCTGACAATCGTCGCAGCCGAACACGCGATTGCCGATCGAGCGGCGCAGGTCCTCCGGAATCGGATCGTGGCTTTCGATGGTCAAGTACGAGATGCAGCGCCGCGCGTCGAGTTGGCGGGGTCCGACGATCGCCTGGGTTGGGCAGACATTGATGCATGCCACGCAGCGGCCGCAATGGTCCTCGGTTTCCGCTGCATCGACGGGCAGCGGTAGGTTGGTGTAGATCTCGCCCAGGAAGAACCAGGATCCGGCGTCGCGGGTCAGCAGCAAGGTGTGTTTGCCTATCCAGCCGAGTCCGGCTTTCTGGCCCAGCGCCTTTTCCAGCACGGGTGCGCTGTCGGTGAACGCACGACAGTTTGCGCCGACCGCCGTTTCCTGGATTCGCGCGGCTAGTTTTGCAAGGCGCCGCCGCAGCACCTTGTGGTAGTCGCGGCCGAGTGCATAGCGCGACACGTAGGCACGTCGGGAGTCCTTGAGAATGGTGAGCGGTTGGGTGTCGGGGGCCAGATAGTCCATGCGCGCGCTGATTACCCGGATCGTGTCCGGCAGCAGGGAGGCCGGGTCGAGGCGAGCCTCCAGGTTGCGGCTCAGGTAGCCCATCGACCCGGCAAAGCCACGCGCCAGCCAACGACGAACCCGCTCGGACTGATCGGAGACATCGGCTTCACAAATGCCGAGCTGCTGGAAGCCCAGTTCCCGGCCCCAACGTTTTATGTCACCGGCAAGGGTGTCGAAGTCCATGACCTGCGTTCGTCTATAATAAGGGTGCGGCACCGTAACAGCCGGACCGAAGGGTAAGATCGTGCCCCAGCAAATATCCCCACTGCCCAGTCGCCTGTACTCCGGTGCCCAATCACGCCGGTTCGATTCGATCGCAATCGATGAACATGGTATCCCGGGCATCGTGTTGATGAAACGTGCGGGCCAGGCGGCGTTCGATGCGTTATGCAGTACCTGGCCGGGCACCGCGAGGATTACCGTGTTGTGTGGCAAAGGCAACAACGCCGGCGACGGCTACATCATCGCGGGGCTCGCCGGGAACCAGGGAATGGATGTGCAGCTGGTACAACTGGGCGCTACGTCGCAGTTGCAGGGCGATGCCGGACTGGCCCGCGACTGGGCCATCGATCAGGGCATCGTGGCGATCGAGATTGATGCGGACGCACCCGAGTTCGTGGTGGAGGGGGACGTCATAGTCGACGCTCTGCTCGGCACGGGGCTGAGCGGTGACGTCAGGCCGGGCTATGCCCAGGCCGTTGCGTTGGTGAATGCAGACGCCGCACCAGTACTTGCAGTCGATGTGCCGTCGGGTGTGTGTGCCGACACCGGACGGGTCCTGGGAACCGCGGTTCGCGCCGATCTGACGGTCACCTTCATCGGCGTGAAACAGGGTTTGTGCACCGGCGCCGCGATTGAGTACGTCGGCGGGGTCCGGTACGCGGATCTGGACGTGCCCGAGGCTGTGTTTGCGGGGGAACGAGGTATCGAGGTGCTCGACTGGCCGTCGTTGCGACGCGCGCTGGGCGAACGAGCGGGCAATGCATACAAGAACAGCTTCGGCCATGTGCTGATCGTTGGCGGCGATGCCGGCATGGGCGGCGCCGTGGCGCTTGCCGGCGAGGCGGCGTTGCGCTGCGGTGCCGGTCTGGTCAGCATCGTTACCCGGCCCGAACATGTCGCGCCGGTTCTCGCGCGGCGTCCGGAACTGATGGTGGTGGGTACCGACACGCCTGCCCGGGTCGAGGAATGCCTGGCCCGGGCCGACGTAGTCGCGGTCGGTCCGGGACTGGGCCGGGGCGCGTGGGGGCAGCGCTTGCTGGAGCGGGTCTTCGAGACCGGCAAACCGTGTGTCATCGACGCTGATGCGTTGAACCTGATGGCCCAGGCAGGCCTCGACATTCCCGATGCCAGCGTTCTCACGCCCCACCCGGGCGAAGCGGCGCGCCTGCTTGGCAGCGACAATCAGACCGTTCAGGCCGATCGGTTGGGCGCTGCGCGAGATCTGGCGGCACGCTATCAGGCGACGGTGGTACTCAAGGGTGCGGGCACTTTGATCACCGAACCGGATGGTGCGGCGGGCATCTGTCTGTTGGGCAATCCGGGCATGGCGACGGCCGGCATGGGTGACGTGTTGACTGGGATCATCGCCGGGCTGAGCGGCCGGATGTCGGTCCGCGAGGCGGCCCGCGTGGGAACCTGTCTGCACAGCGCGGCGGCTGACCGGGTGGTCGCGAGCCGCGGTGAACGCGGCCTGATTGCCGCGGATGTGGTCGAAGCGTTGGTGGCCGAATTGAATGCCGAATCATGACTGAGCGGTTTGAGGTGCCCAGCGAAGCGGCGATGCTGGAATTGGGCGCGACGCTTGCGGCGCGCCTGCCTGACAACGCCCGGGTGTTGCTGGAAGGCGAACTTGGCATGGGCAAAACCACGCTGGCCCGAGGGGTGCTCAGAGGCCTGGGATTTCAAGGCCCGGTAAAGAGTCCGACATATACCATCGTGGAACCGTATGAGTTTTCGGGTAAACGGGTATATCATTTTGATTTTTATAGAATTGAAGACCCTCAGGAATTGGAATTCATTGGCCTGGACGAGCTCATCGAACAGCCGGGTATCAAATTGATGGAGTGGCCTCAACGGGCCGGCGATCGGCTTCCGCCGGCGGACTTCAACGTGCGCATCTCAATCGTGGGTGATACGCGGATTGTTGAATTCGAGGATCTGCGCGATCGTCACTAAGCGGATCGGCCTGCTGGCGGGCGCGGCCCTGTTTGCCGCCCCACTGTGGGCTGGCGCTACCGTCGCCATCCAGGCAGTGCGCGTGCACCAGGCGCCGGATTACACCCGCGTGGTGTTCGACACCTCCGCACCGGTTCGCTATCGGTTGTTTACGCTCGAAAACCCGCCCCGGGTGGTGCTGGATCTCGACGACGCGGCGCCGCGCGATGGATTGGAGCTTGGGCAGATCAAACTCGACAGCACGTCTGTTCGGTCGCTTCGCTCAGCGGTACGCGGCGGCACGAATTTCCGGATAGTCCTCGATGTCGATCGTGTCATGCGGCCGAACGCGTTCACGTTGCAGCCGATCGCATCCTATGGACATCGGCTGGTTGTCGATCTGTACAGCAAATCCGCTGGCCCTCCACCCCAACGTGTGCGTGCGTCTGAGGGCCGTTTGCGTAACCTTGTGGTCGCCATCGATGCCGGACACGGCGGAGAAGATCCAGGCGCGGTCGGTGTGGGTAAAGTCTACGAAAAACAAGTGGTGCTGAAGGTCGCGCAGTACCTCGATGCCTTGTTCGACGCTGAACCGGGGTACCGCGGCGAGCTGATTCGAAGCGGTGACTACTACGTATCGTTGCGCCGGCGCACCCAGATTGCCCGGGAAAAGCGTGCCGATCTATTCGTATCGATTCACGCCGACGCATTCAATTCTCGCGACGTCCGGGGGGCCTCGGTATACACGCTGTCCGAGCGTGGGGCGTCCAGCGAGACGGCACGCTGGCTGGCGGAAAAGGAGAACCGTTCCGATCTGATTGGCGGCGTGGGGGCGGTCAGCCTGGATGATAAGGACGATCTGTTGGCGCATGTGCTGCTGGATCTGTCCATGGATGCGAACCAATCGGCCAGTATCGAGGCTGGCGAGGCGGTGCTCGGCGCGCTTGCGGGCATAACCCGGCTGCACAAATCGACCCTGGAACAGGCCGGTTTCGTGGTGCTCAAATCGCCGGATATCCCGTCGATCCTGATCGAGATGGGTTACCTCTCGAACCCCGCGGAGGCGCGCGAGCTGAAACGCACGGATTACCAGAAGCGCTTGGCGCGGGCCATCTTTACCGGACTCACCGCGACGCTCGAGACCGCTCCGCCACCGGATACGCTGCTTGCCGCGCGGCAGAGCACCCACGGCAAGAATGTCAAACACGTGATCCGGCGCGGCGACACGTTGTCGGAAATCGCGTCGCGTTATCGAATCAGCGCGCGCCGGCTGCGGGAAGCGAACGGCATTGCCGGGGACGCGATCCGGGTGGGCCAGGTGCTGGTCATTCCGGCTTCCTAGATGGATCCGCGGACGGATCCCTGATGAACCAGCGAATCCGGCAGTTGAACGCCCTGGTGGCGAACCAGATAGCCGCCGGCGAAGTGGTGGAACGTCCTGCGTCGATCGTCAAGGAGCTGATCGAGAACAGCCTCGACGCCCAGGCGCGCAGCATCCGCGTCCAGATCGAGCAAGGTGGCGTCAAGCGCATTCACGTACACGACGACGGCCTGGGCATTCATGCTGACGATCTGAAGCTGGCACTCAGCAGGCATGCAACCAGCAAGATCGAGGTTGCGGCGGATCTCCAGCGGATCACCACGCTCGGGTTTCGGGGCGAGGCACTGGCCAGCGTCGCTTCGGTCGCGCGATTATGCGTGTCGTCACGCGCTGCCGGGTCCGAACTCGGCTATGCCATCGCGGGGGTGGACGCTGCGCCAACTCCGGTGGCACATCCCCAGGGCACCTCAGTGGAGGTGTTGGACCTGTTCTACAACACACCTGCGCGGCGTAAGTTCCTGAAAACCGAACGCACCGAGCAGACGCATGTCGAAGGCGTGGTCAAGCGGCTCGCGCTGGCGCATTTCGACGTTGCATTCGAACTGCGCGCGGGCAGCCGAACCGTATTGCAGTGTGCCTCCTGCGCAACGCAGGCGGAGCGCGAACGCCGGCTGACGCAGCTGCTCACCAGCACATTCGCCGAACATGCGCTGTACCTGGATGAGCGGCGCGACGGTCTGCGCCTGTGGGGGTGGGTCGGTCTGCCCACGCACACGCGTAGTCAGGCGGACCAGCAGTATTTCTACGTCAACGGTCGTAACGTACGCGACCGCCTCGTTTCGCATGCCGTTCGCCAGGCATACCGCGATGTCATGTTCCACGGCCGCCACCCGGTGTTCGTGCTGTTCCTGGAGATGGCCCCCGAGTCGGTGGATGTGAATGTACATCCTACCAAGCACGAGGTGAGGTTTCGTGACGCCCGGACGATCCACGACTTTCTGTTTGGCAGCTTGAATCGTCTGCTTCGAGACGTGCGGCCGGGTGATGACACGGCACCCCCGGCGGAGCCCCTGATGGTGAATGAACCACGTTACGGGGCCCCGCCGCAGCAGGTTACGATGGCGCTGGGCGGGCGGTCCTCTCGAGGTCATGCGCTAGGCCCCTTTGTGGAACCGTCCGCTGGCGCCGTTGAGCCCGCCGCTGGCGCCTCCGGAAGCGGCGGGACGCCACCGATGGGGTACGCCTTAGCCCAACTCCACGGGGTCTACATCCTCGCCCAGAATGATGAGGGTCTGGTGGTGGTGGATATGCATGCGGCGCATGAGCGCATTACCTATGAAAAGATGAAGGCGGATCGGGCGGCGCAGCAGACGGTTCACCGCCAGCGCCTGCTGGTTCCGGAGACTCTGGAGGTTACCACTGGCGAAGCGGACTCGATCGAGATCCACGGCGCGACACTTGCCCGACTCGGCCTGGTAATCGAACGTCTCGGACCCAACAGCGTGGTCGTGCGGGAGGTGCCGGCGCTGTTGGCGGATGGTGATGTCCAGGCGATGACCCGAGACGTGCTGGCGGACCTGCATAGCCAGGGCAGCTCGGATCGCATCGAAATCGCGGAAGAGGAGCTGCTGGCCACGATTGCATGTCATGGGTCCGTGCGCGCCAACCGGCGCCTGTCGCTGGACGAAATGAACGCGCTGCTCCGGGAGATGGAACGCACCGAAAACGCGGGCCAGTGTAATCACGGGCGACCGACCTTCCTGGTGCACCCGATGAGCGAGCTCGACCGGCGCTTTCTGCGCGGCCAGTAGCGTGACGACGTCCGCGAATCGCACGGTTTTGTGTCTGTTGGGTCCCACTGCCTCGGGCAAAACCGATCTCGCCATCGCATTGGCACGAAGGCAGCCCACGGACTTGGTCAGCGTCGACTCCGCAATGGTCTATCGGGGCATGGACATCGGCACGGCGAAACCCGATGCAAGAACGCTGGCGGAGTTCCCACACGCGCTGATCGACATTCGCGAACCTCACGAGGGTTACTCAGCGGCGGCATTCGTGGCGGACGCCTGCCGGTGCATCGAGGCTGCGTTCGCGGCGGCCCGGATGCCAATCCTGGTCGGCGGGACGATGCTGTACTTCAAAGCGCTGTTGGAGGGCCTGGCTGATCTTCCGGCGACCTCGCCCGAGCTGCGCCAGAAGTTGCGTCGTCAGTCGCAGCGCAACGGACTTGCGGTGATGTATCGGCGACTCCAGGCGGTCGACCCGGTGGCCGCCGAGCGGATCGATTCGAATAACTCCCAGCGCTTGCTGCGGGCGCTGGAAGTCTATGAGAATTCCGGAATTCCCATCTCGAAGTTCTGGGCAGAACAGCGCGCCCAGGGGTTGGCTGAGCGACTGGATTGTCAGCCGCATTGCATCGCGCTGGTACCACCGCGCCCGCTCATACATCAGCGCATCGAGCGCCGCTTCAACGAAATGCTCGATGCTGGACTGCTGCGCGAAGTCGATGCACTGCGGCGGCGTAAGGAACTGCACGAAGACTCGCCGTCGATGCGTGCGGTAGGCTACCGGCAGGCCTGGCAGCACCTCGAAGGGCTGACGAGCGAAGCCGAGATGATCGAGCGGGCGTTAGCGGCGACGCGTCAGCTGGCCAAGCGTCAGTTTACCTGGTTGCGGGGCTGGCCCGATCTTTACACCATCGATCCTGTCCGACAGGATGCCGCCGCCGCCGCCTTGCAATATCTCGATACCGTCGCCATAGTACCTTGAGGCCCCGAGAATAAAGAGGCTGCGCCGGGCGCTGGAATGCCGGGTGGGTTCGTTTGATGGAGAGAGCAATGTCAAAAGGGCACTCGCTACAAGACCCTTACCTGAACACGTTGCGTAAGGAGCGCGTTCCCGTGTCGGTGTATCTGGTCAACGGCATCAAGCTGCAGGGTCAGATCGAGTCGTTCGATCAGTTCGTGATCCTGCTGCGCAATTCGGTCAGCCAGATGGTTTACAAACACGCGATTTCCACCGTCGTTCCTTCGCGCAACGTTCGGCTCCCGGTGAGCGGCGAAAGTGCCGAAGGTGCTGACGGCGATGGCGAGGGCTAACGGGTCATAAAAGGGGTTGCTGCTCCTCACCGTGGTCAGTCAGTCCTGAGAGTCGAATCGTTGTTTTTTGATCGTCCTGACAGCAGCGAGAACGCCGTTCTCGTCCATATCAGATTTTCTCGTTTCGAGGAGGCTGACGAAATCGCCGAGTTCGCCCAACTCGTTCGTTCGGCCGGCGTCGTGGTGGACGAGCTGATCACTGGACGGCGCCGGGAACCGCAACCCAAGTTTTTCGTCGGGCAAGGTAAGCTCAGAGAGGTCGGGGTTGCGCTCGAATCTAACGGCGCGGGTCTGGTGGTGTTCAATCACGAGCTTAGCCCGGCGCAACAGCGCAACATCGAACGGGAACTGAGTGTTCGCGTGGTGACCCGAACGCAACTCATTCTCGACATCTTCTCACAGCGTGCGCGAACTCACGAAGGCCAGTTGCAGGTGGAGCTGGCGCAGCTCAGCCACGCCCAGACCCGGCTGGTTCGGGGCTGGACGCACCTCGATCGTCAGAAGGGGGGTATCGGGCTGCGGGGCGCCGGTGAGACCCAGCGGGAACTGGACCAGCGCATGCTCAGCGAGCGCATTCGGGTGCTGGACAAACGGCTCGGCAGTGTCCGCCGGCAACGTCAGCAGAGTCGGCGACGTCGCCGGCGCGCCTCGGTTCCCACCGTCGCGCTGGTTGGATATACGAATGCCGGTAAGTCGAGCCTCTTCAATCGCCTGACGGCGAGCGATCTGTATGCACAGGATCAGATGTTTGCGACGCTGGACCCGACGCTTCGCAAGCTGCCGCTCGATGGATTCGGGACCGCCGTGCTGGCGGATACCGTTGGATTCATCCGCGACCTGCCACATACTCTGATAGCCGCGTTCAAGGCGACCCTCGAAGAAGTAACCGAAGCGGATCTACTGCTGCACGTGGTTGACGCCAGCGTGCCCGACGTGGATGAGCGTGCGGCGCAGGTGTACGGCGTGCTCGAGGAAATTGGCGCGGCGAACCGGCCGGTGCTCGAGGTGTACAACAAGATCGACGCGCTGGATCAGTCGCCTCGCTGCGATCTCGGGTCGGATGGTAGTCCCGAGCGTGTGTGGATCAGTGCACACACGGGAGCTGGTGTCGATGAGTTGCTCGATGCGCTGGCCCGCCGGCTGGGTGGTCAACGTCGTGCACTCAAGGTGCTGCTGCCGTTTTCGTCGGGTCGTACCCGGTCCTGGCTGTACCAACTGGGCGCGGTGTTGGATGAGCAGTTGCAGGAGGACGGTCGAGTCGAGTTGACCGTTCGCGTGGACGAACGGGCCGAGGCACGCTTGCGAAAGGTGCCCGGCGTTCTATTGCAGGGTGTGCGGGGCAACCATAGAATCCCTCCCTCGCCTTTATCACGAGGAATCTCGTAATGGCATGGAATGAACCAGGTGGCGGCAACAAGGACCGCGACTCGTGGGGCAGCGGCGGTGGCGACAAGGGTCCGCCGGATCTCGACGAGGCATTTCGAAAATTGCAGAGGCAGCTCGCCGGGGTGTTCGGCGGTGGTCGTGGTGGCAGCGGCGGCTCGCCGGTCAGCATCAGCCCCGGCCTGTTCGGCCTGATTCTCGTCGGGATTGCCATCGTGTACGGCCTTTTCGGCATCTATCAGATCGATCAGCAGGAGCGCGGTGTCGTGCTGCGCTTTGGTGCGGTGCTCGCCGAGGTAGTCCAGCCAGGGCTGCACTGGAACCCGCCCCTGATTGACGATGTCACCAAGGTCAACGTCACCCAGGTGAATTCCCATCACCACCAGGCGTTGATGCTGTCCCAGGACGAGAACATCGTCGACGTCAGCATGACGGTCCAGTATGTCGTTTCGGACCCGGTCAATTACCTGCTGAGGGTACGTAATCCGGAGGTGAGCCTCGCCCACGCCACCGAGAGTGCGCTGCGTCACGAGGTGGGTAGCTCCACCATGGACGAGGTGATTACCGAAGGCCGGGCCGCCCTGGCCATCCAAGTCGAAGAACGGCTGCAGATTTATCTCGACCGTTACCAGACCGGCATCGTCGTCACCGGGGTGCAGATCGATCAGAGCGGCCCGCCGCGCCAGGTCCAGGATGCGTTCGACGACGTGCAGAAGGCCAAGGAGGACGAAGTGCGCCTCGTCAACGAAGCCAATGCTTACGCCGAGAGCGTCATTCCGGAGGCGCGGGGCGAGGCCCAAAGGCAGTTGGAGGAGGCGTCTGCGTACCGCGATCAGGTGATTGCCCGGGCCGACGGCGAGGCCCAGCGCTTCACCAAGCTGCTCGTCGAGTATCAGCTGGCTAAACGAGTGACCCGTGATCGCCTGTACATCGATGCGATGGAAAAAGTACTGGCCAACTCGAGCAAGGTGATGATCGATGTCGAAGGGGGCAACAACCTCTTGTACCTGCCGCTCGATCGGCTCATGCAGCAGTCGGCGCGCAGCGGGAGCTCGTTGAACCAGGATTCGTTGCGCGATCTGGCGGATGCCATCGCGCGTGAAAACAGCGACCGGACATTGTCCGGCCGTCAGCCACGTTAACGGGGGTCGACGCGATGAGAAATATGGTGCTGGGTGTCGTCGCATTGCTGCTTTTGCTGCTGGCGATCGATGGAATCTTCGTGGTCAAGGAAACCGAAAGGGCCATTCTGTTGCGCTTCGGCGCGGTGACGCGGGCGGATGTTCCGCCGGGCATTCACTGGAAGTGGCCGATCGCGGAGGAGGTCAGGAAGACCGATGCGCGCATCCTCACGCTGGATTCGAACCCGGAACGTTACTTCACCCTGGAAAAGAAACCGCTGATTGTGGACTCCTTCGCCAAGTGGCGAGTCGAGGATGTGGAAAAGTACTACACGGCAAGTTCCTTCGACGAAAACCGTACCCAGAGGCTGCTCGCGGAACGCGTCAATCAGGGGTTACGCGACGAGATCAGTCGCCGGGACATGCACGAGGTCATATCGGGTGAGCGCGATCTGCTGATGGAGGAACTTACCCGGAATCTGAATGAGACCATGCTCAGAGAGTTCGGCGTCAGCGTCATCGATGTGCGCGTAAAGCGTATCGACCTGCCACCCGAAGTTTCGAGCGCAGTCTACGAACGGATGAACTCGGAACGCCACATCGAAGCCCGGCAACATCGCGCCAATGGCCGCGAGCTGGCGCTGGGCGTGCGCGCCGATGCGGACCGACAGACCGTGGTGATAGGCGCCGAAGCCTATCGGATAGCGGAGCAGACGCGTGGTGACGGTGACGCGAACTCCGCGGCGCGATACGCCAAGGCGTATAATGAGGATCCTGAGTTCTATACGTTCTATCGCAGCATCAACGCCTACACCAAGGTGTTCGACAGCAAGGGTGACCTGCTGATACTGGATCCGAGCAGTGACTTCTTCCAATATCTCACCAAACGAGGCGGCTGAGGCGCGCGGTCAAACTCCGACGCTCCGATGCTTTGACGTGACATGTGGAACGAGCTGGGGGTGGCGCTGTGCCTGGTGTTGATCATCGAGGGCGTCATTCCGTTTCTCGCACCGGGTCGCTGGCGTAAGCTGGCGGTAGCGATGACGGAGGTCGACGATCGGGTCGTCCGTGGGCTTGGTCTGGCCAGCATGCTTTCCGGCACCGTATTGCTCTACCTCGTTCGCTGATCCAACGCATATCGACGTGAAAGAACACAACTGGCGGCTACCCGATGGGGTCGAGGAGGTGCTGCCGCCCGGGGCTCGCGCCCTTGAACTATTGCGTCGGCGGGTATTGGATCTGTTCGACGCGTGGGGCTATGAGTACGTCGTGCCGCCGATGATCGAATACCTCGACGCGTTGTTGGTGGGCTCGGGCTCGGACCTGGAACTGCAGACCTTCCGCATGGTGGACCAGCTGAGCGGTCGCATGCTGGGCATCCGCGCCGACATGACCTCACAGGCCGCACGAATCGACGCCCACAGCCTGCGAACCGATGCGACACAGCGTCTGTGTTACGCCGGAACGGTGGTGCACGCCAACCCCCAGGGCATCCTCGAATCGCGGGTGCCACTGATGGCAGGAGCGGAAATCTACGGAGCGGCGGGACTCGACGCGGACGCGGAGGTGATCGTTCTGATGATCGAAGCGTTGCGCCTGGCGGGCATCGAGCACCCGGTCATCGAGCTCGGTCATGTGGGTATCTTCCGCGCGATTGCCGCGGATGCCGGCTGCGAGCCGGCCCTGGAAAGCGCACTGTTCGAGGCGCTGCAACGCAAATCGCAGCCCGATCTCGAAGACCAGCTGAACGACAGCCACCTGGATGATCGGCATCGTGAGCTGTTCACTGCATTGCCTGACCTGCTCGGTTCGATCGGCGTGCTTGCGCGCGCCCGAAAGCTCCTGCGGGGACTATCGGAAGCACAACGGGCGATCGACGAGTTGGAGCAACTGGCCGGTGCGATCAAGGATCGCGGCATCGATCAGGAGCTGCGTTATGACCTGTGCGAACTGACCGGCTACGGTTATCACGCGGGGATAGTATTCGCCGCGTACAGCGCCGATTTCGGACGCGCGATCGCGCGTGGTGGGCGCTACGATGCGATCGGAGAAGCGTTCGGTCGAGCACGGCCCGCGACCGGTTTCGATCTCGACTTGCGGCGCCTGCCTGCTGGCCCGACACGCGCTCGGCACGCTGTTTGGGCGCCCGCGTTGGATGGCCACCCGGACGGACAACGCAGCGCGTTGTGGCAGACCATGACTCAGCTCCGGGCCGAGGGGGAACGTGTCATCGGCGCGCTGGCGGCGAACGAGACCGCGGCCGATGACTGTGACCGCGAATTGGTCTGGCGGGATGGCAAATGGCGACTCGAGGGACTCTCGCCGGGGGCAGATGATGGGACGTAACGTAGTGGTCATCGGCACCCAGTGGGGTGACGAAGGCAAAGGCAAGATCGTCGACCTGCTGACCGAGAAGGCGGCCGCGGTGGTGCGCTTTCAGGGCGGCCACAACGCCGGACACACGCTCGTTATTGACGGAGAAAAGACTGTTCTGCACCTGATCCCGTCGGGAATATTGCACCCGAGTGTGCAATGCCTGATCGGCAACGGTGTGGTGCTCGCGCCCGACGCGTTGTTGTCTGAAATCAAAATGCTGGAAAACAACGGCGTCCCGGTGCGTGAGCGATTGCGCATTAGCCCGGCGTGTCCGCTGATACTTCCCTATCACGTCGCGCTCGACCTTGCGCGCGAAGAAGCCCGGGGCGAGTTGAAGATCGGGACCACCGGACGCGGCATCGGTCCTGCCTATGAAGACAAGGCGGCACGTCGCGGGGTGCGTCTGGGCGATCTGTTCTACTGGCAGGACTTCGCGTCCAAACTCGCGGAGGTGATGGATTATCAGAACTTCGTTCTGAAGAGCTACTACAAGGTGCCCGAAATCGATTTTCAGGAAACGCTCGATCACACGTTGGGCATCGCCGAGCAGATTCAGCCAATGGTGGCGGACATCGTGCCCATTCTCCACGATTTACGTGAAGCAGGGCGCCACATCCTGTTTGAAGGGGCTCAAGGGGCGCTGCTCGACATCGACCTTGGCACGTATCCGTTCGTGACATCTTCGAATACCACGGCCGGCGGTACCGCGGTAGGCAGCGGTTTCGGCCCACTCTATCTCGATTATGTGCTGGGTATAACGAAGGCCTATTCCACCCGGGTAGGCTCAGGCCCTTTCCCCACCGAATTGTTCGACGACGTCGGTAAACGCCTGGGTGAACGCGGCAAGGAATTCGGGGCGACCACCGGCCGCGCCCGCCGATGTGGCTGGTTCGACGCGGTGGCACTGCGCCAGGCTTCGCAGATCAACAGCATCTCCGGGCTGTGCCTGACCAAACTGGACGTGCTGGATGGCCTGGAGACCATCAAAATCTGTGTGTCCTACGAAGGTCCGGATGGTGAATCGTGTGCGCCGCGGTTCGGCAGTGAGTATTACTCGAGCATCACACCCGTTTATGAGGAACTGCCCGGTTGGAGCGAATCGACCGCAGGTGCAAGAAAGATCGAACAGCTGCCGGCGAACGCGCGCCGCTACATCGCGCGCATTGAAGAATCCGTGGGCGCCCCCATAGATATCATATCGACGGGGCCGGACCGCACGGAGACCATCGTTCTGAATGACCCGTTTGAGGACCCATTCGGGGAGCCGTCCGGGTAGGCTTTAGGAAAGCCACCGCAAAAACCGTTAAAATGGGAGATTGCGGCGACCCCAGCGAGGAGAAAAGGTGCTCGATCCCAAGCTGCTGGAAATTCTCGTATGCCCGGTGACCAAGACGTCGCTGGTGTACAAATCGGATTGCGACGAACTCTGGTGTCGCGCCAGTGGGCTCGCCTATCCGGTGCGCGATGACATTCCGGTGATGCTCGAGGACGAAGCCAGGGAGCTCACCGCCCAGGAGCGCGAGTCGCTCTCGGATTAACGAACGACCTGATCAAACAGAGGTACCAATCGGATGAGCAGAGGTGACCTGATGGGAATCGCGGCGATGCCCGAAATGCCGGACATCGCCAGCGGCCCTCACCAGAGCCCGGAAGGGACCCTGGACTGGGTTGGTATGGCCGACATTCACCAGCCGTTGCTGGTGCGCGATCGTGATGCCACAAAACAGGTCACCGCCCGTGTTCAGGTGTACGTGGATATGAACGATGCCGAAACCAAGGGCATCCACATGTCGCGCCTGTATCTGCTGCTCGACGAGCATGCGGCGACCCGCCCACTGACCGCCGCCGGGCTGAAACTTCTGTTGTCGTCCGTTTTGGAATCGCACCGCGATTTGAGTACCCGTGCCTTCGTGCAGTTCGATTTCGATTACTTTCTGCGTCGCCCGGCCCTCGTTAGCGACAACTCGGGTTGGGCGTCCTATCCGGTGATCGTCAAAGGAGCCTACGTCGACGATGAGCTGCACATCGAGATTGGGGTCGGGGTGCTCTACTCCTCGACCTGCCCTTGCTCCGCGGCGCTCGCCCGCCAGCTGATTCAGGAGGCCTTCGACGCCCGGTTCGGCGCGGCGGATGCTGTTGCCACCCACGAGGTCCGGGCGTGGCTCGGCACGGAAGAGGGCATCGTTGCGACGCCCCACAGCCAACGCAGCGTGGCAAACATTCTCGTCCGACTGGATCACGAACACGTGGATGACCTTCCGATCACCGACATGATCGATCTGGTGGAGCACGCCTTGCAGACACCGGTGCAAGCGGCGGTAAAGCGCGAGGACGAGCAGGAGTTCGCTCGATTGAACGCTCAGAACCTGATGTTCTGCGAAGACGCGGGACGACGTCTGAAGCACGCGCTGAACGATGACGACCGGCTGCTGGACTACTGGGTTCGCGTGGAGCACCACGAGTCTCTGCACGCGCACAATGCCGTAGCGATCTTCACCAAAGAGGTCGCAGGCGGTTACCTGCCGATTCCCTGAGCGCTACCAGCTCAGGTAGCGCTCGAACAAGCTGGTGCCGAGGAGAGGACTTGAACCTCCACGGGGTTACCCCCACTAGCACCTGAAGCTAGCGTGTCTACCAATTTCACCACCTCGGCATGAGACAATGGTGAGGCACTTTCGCGTCGTTTCGCGAAAGCGGCGCGCACTGTAACCACGCCCCAAAGGCTTGTCAATTGAGGCCCCATGCCCAAACACCCCATCAAGAGCAGCCGAAAAAGTCGTCCGGCACGCACCCCGTCTCCGCTGACGCCGAGCACCGTGCTCGCACTGTTTCGCGACGCGGCGCGCCCCCTGAAGTGGCCGCAGATTCGCGGTGCTTCGAAGGTGCATCGTGGCCCGGAGGCCGACCGCTTGCGGGGGCTGTTGCGTGGCTTGTGCCATAGCGGTGAGCTGTTCATCGACTCCGCGGGCGCGTATCACCTGAGCGATTCGCAAGGCAACGTAACCGGCGAGCTGGAACGACGCGAACGCGGCGCATTTGCGTTGCGTTGCGATGCGGGGGGTGAGGTCTGGCCCGTCCGGCTGACGCGGCGAACGCGGCTGCGGCCCGGCGATCGGGTGGAGGCACGCATCGTGGAAGACCAGGCGGTGGTCGTCGAGGTCACGCAACGTTGTGAGCGACCTTTGGTTGGGCGGCTTGTTGCGGGCCAGCGCGGTTGGTACGTCCTGTCGGACTCTCCTGATTTTCGTGGCCGGGTCGTCCTGGCTCCGGATGGCTTTGGTGATGCGGGTGATGGTGACAGCGTCGCGGTCCGGGTGGTCGGCGAAGACAGCTACGGTTTGATCGGCGAGGTCATCGAGGTGATCGCGGCGCGCGACGATCTGCATGTGGCGTCCACGACCCTGCTGGCAGCCTACGACGTTCCGACACAATGGCCCGACGACGTTGCCGGTGCGCTGCGGGTCTTGCCCGACCAGGTGATTGCCGAGGATTTTGGTGCCCGGGAGGACCTGTGCGGATTGCCCCTGGTAACCATCGACGGCGAGACCGCGAAGGATTTCGACGACGCGGTCTACTGCGAGCCGCGTCCTCGTGGTGGCTGGCGCCTGATCGTCGCGATCGCTGACGTGGCCGAATACGTTGGCCCGGGCGACCCGCTGGATCGGGTAGGCCTCGAGCGGGGCAACTCGGTCTATCTGCCCGACCGCGTGGTGCCCATGCTGCCCGAGGCGTTGTCGAACGACCTCTGCTCGCTGCGCCCGGAGGTGCATCGGCTGGCGCTGGTTTGCGACATGCAGGTCTCGGCGACGGGGCGCGTCTCGAAGTTTCGTTTCTACGAGGGGTTGATCCAATCCTGGGCGCGTCTGACATACACTCGCGTCGCCGGTTTCATCTCCGGCGACCGCGAGGGGATGGGCGCTGAGATCGCAGCATCGCTGAACGCCATGCACGCGGTATTCAGATGCTTGCGTACCGAGAGGGAGGCGCGTGGGGCACTCGACTTCGAGACGCGCGAACTGAACCTCATCCTGGAAAACGGTCTGCTGGAACGGATCGAACCGGTCGAACGCAACGCTGCGCACATGCTGATCGAGGAAGCGATGATCGCGGCGAATGTTTGCGCGGCGCGGTTTCTGGAGAGCAACGAACGCGCCGGGCTGTATCGCGTGCACGAAGGACCCACTGGAGAGAAGTTCGATGCGCTCCGGGAAGGACTCGCCGCGGCGGGCATCCGGCTTTCGAACAGAAAACCGACGCCGAAGGACCTGATGCAGATTCTTGCCGGACTGGGCGACCGGCCGGATCGGGCCCTGCTGGAGACGCTGATTCTTCGCTCCATGACCCAGGCCATTTACACTCCGTCGAACGCCGGCCACTTCGGCCTCGCGCTGAGCCGCTACATGCACTTCACCTCTCCCATCCGGCGCTATGCCGATCTGGTCGTGCATCGCGCGATCAAGTCGATACTGTGCCGCGACGGCCAACCCGATCGTAGCGACCTTGGAGAAGTGGGCACGCACATTTCGCTGACCGAGCGGCGGGCCGAGGAGGTCAGTCGGGCGGTGGAAGACTGGCTGAAGTGCGAGTACGCGGTGCAGTGGGTGGGGCAGACGTTTTCGGGTCGGGTGATTGGGGTCACCGATTTTGGTTTGTTCATCGAGCTCGAGGATGTATTCATTCAGGGCCTGCTGCATGTCTCGAACCTCGGTAACGACTATTTCCACTTGAACGGGCCGGGAACCAGTCTGATCGGGGAACGATCCGGGCGTCATTTCGACATGGGTGCGGAGCTGGAGGTGGTGCTCGCCGACGTTGACGTCGAAGCGCGCAAGATAGACCTGCTGCTCCCGGGAGCGCGCCACCGCGGTCGGGATAAGCGGAGATCGCGACGGTGAACGCCCCACCCGAGGGCGGCGAAGACCGGGTCTTCGGGATCCACGCGGTTGCAAGCCTGTTGGCAGAGGATTCGCCACGCGTGCGTGCGCTATGGGTACAGTCCGGGTTGCGCAGCGAACGCATCGGGGCGCTGATCGATCAGGCGAAACGTGCGGGAATTCGGGTGGAGTCTCATCCGCGTGAACAACTCAGTGCCCGCGCGGAGGGCTCACATCAGGGGGTGCTGGCGTTCTGCCACGCCATGGCACTTGCCGATGAGCACGAATTGGAGCGGCGCTGGTCCGAATTTACACAACCGCTGCTGCTGGTTCTGGATGGGGTTCTCGATCCACGCAACCTCGGCGCATGCCTGCGCAGCGCCGAGGCCGCCGGCGTGGATGCCGTGTTGTTGCCGAAACGCCGCAGCGCGCCGGTTTCGGCGGTGGCGCGCAAGGTGGCCTCGGGTGCCGCGGAACGATTGTTCATCGTCGAAGTGTCGAACCTGGCGCGACGGCTTGAGTGGCTGAAGAAGCAGGGGGTCTGGCTGATTGGCGCCCTGGGTGAAGCGTCCGTTGGCTACGCCAGCGTGGATCTCACCGTTCCCACGGCATTGGTATTGGGTGGCGAGGAGCAGGGACTGCGCAAACTGACCCGGCAAGCGTGCGACTACCTGGTCTCAATTCCAATGCACGGCAAGGTTTCGAGCCTGAATGTCTCCGTTGCGGCGGGAATCCTGCTTTTCGAGGCCCTCAGGCAGCGCGAAGGCTGATGGTTGCACCGCGGCGCGGCGTCTCCTAGAATGCGCGCCTCTCGAAAATATGATGGCCTGGTGACGGGTCGATCTCCTTGCTTCACACCGCTCGCGTATGACTGCGTCGGATCGCGGGTTTGAGTGGAAGCACAAGCCAGAAGGAGGCTTTATGCGGCATTACGAAGTCGTGTTTCTCGTGCACCCTGATCAGTCGGATCAGGTCCCCGGAATGTTGGAACGCTACCAGGCGCTGATTGAGCGTGGCGGCGGTACCGTGCATCGGCTGGAAGACTGGGGCCGGCGGCAATTGGCCTTCTCCGTCAAAAAGATTCACAAAGCGCACTACCTCCTCATGAACATCGAGGTCGACAACGCGACCCTGGATGAACTGACCAGTGCGTTCCGTTTCAACGATGCGGTGTTGCGCAACATGATCATTCTGCGCAAGGAAGCGGAGACTGAGATTTCCAAAATCTACGCCGAAGAACTTCGCGACCAGGAAAAGACTCGTGAACGCGATCGACGCCGCGAAGAAGAGCTGGCCGTGCGTCGCGCTGCCGCGGCGGCAGAAGCCAAGGCCGCGAGTGAAGCTGAGGACAAACCGGTGGCCGAGGCGGAACCCGACGCAGCTAAGGCGGACGAAACTGAGGCGGACGAAACTAAAGCGGACGAACCTAAGGCGGACGCAGATACGTCGGATGCCGCTGAACCCGATGCATCGAAAGCGGAACAGGAGGCCTGAGCATGGCGCGCAATTTTCGACGTAAGAAGTACTGCCGTTTCACGGCCGAGGGAATCAAGGAGATCGACTACAAGGATCTCGACCTGCTCAAGCAATACATCACCGAGACGGGCAAGATCGTGCCAAGCCGCATTACCGGTACCAGCGCACGCTACCAGCGACAGTTGGCGTTGGCCGTTAAGCGGGCACGTTTTCTGGCGTTGCTACCCTACACGGATCAACACGAGTAGGCCGGCGCAAAGGAGTCAAGCATGAACATCATTCTGTTGGAGCGGGTGGCGAACCTCGGTGATCTCGGCGACGAAGTCGCGGTCAAGGCGGGGTATGCGCGTAACTTTCTTATTCCACAAGGCAAAGCGGCCCGCGCGACTGACGAGAACCGGAAAGTGTTCGAGGCGCGTCGCGCCGAGCTGGAACAAGCTGCGCTGCAGCTCATGGGCGCAGCTGAGCGACGGGCCGCGCAACTGGTCGATGTAAGCGTCACCATCGTTGCGAAGTCCGGGGAGGAAGGCAAACTGTACGGCTCCGTGGGGGCCCAGGACATTGTCGACGCGCTGGCCGAGCAGGGCATCGAGGTTGCGCGCACCGAGGTCCGCATGCCGGAGGGCGCGATCCGCGCGCTGGGTGAGTACGAGATCGGCATTCATCTGCACACCGACGTCGATTCAATTGTGCGCGTCGAGGTACTCCCGGAGTAGAGACGCAACGGGTAGGAACTTGCCGACGATTCCCCCCAGAGTCCCACCCATTGCTACCACGTTTCTCCCGCCTCTCTCGCCCTCTTTCACCTCGGAGGCTCGCCTGCTGAGCCGTTCGCTGCTATCGTAATCGCCCAGCCGCGAGTACATTTTTGATGTCCGAATCGGTACCAGAATCCGAACCCGCGCCGGGCAGCGCGGCTGCCGGTGCCACGTCCGAATCATCGAGCGCGGCGTCGGCCTCGGTATCGGTACAGATGCCAGGACAGTTGAAGGTTCCCCCCCATTCGGTGGAGGCCGAACAGTCTGTACTTGGCGGGCTGATGTTGAACAACGATGCCTGGTTCAACGTCGCCGATACCGTTTTCGCCGGGGATTTCTATCGCCCCCAGCACAAGACTATCTTCGAGGCCATGACGCAACTCGCCGATGACAACCAGCCGCTTGACGCGGTGACGCTGTCCGAGGCGCTCAGCAATCGCGGGTTGCTCGAGAGAGCGGGCGGCATTCCTTATCTCGCGGAACTCGCGGAGAGCACCCCGGGCGCAAGTAACGTGGTCGCCTATGCCGGTATCGTTCGGGAACGTTCCACGTTGCGCCAGCTCATCGCCGCCGCCAGCAAGATTGCCGACGCCGCCTTTCGGCCCGAGGGGCGTCCCAGCGCGGAATTACTGGACATGGCCGAATCTGAAGTCTTCAGAATTCATGAAGGTCGGTTGCGGGACGGGGGCCCGCAACCGGTGGTACCGCTGCTGACCAGTGCGGTTGAACGAATCGAAAAGCTCTTCGAATCGCGCGGCCCGATTACCGGGCTGGCAACCGGATTTGGCGATCTCGATAGGAAAACCGCAGGACTGCATCCATCGGACCTCATCATCATCGCGGGGCGGCCTTCCATGGGTAAGACCAGCCTGGCGATGAACATGGTCGAACATGCCTTGCTCGGTGACGATGGCGAAGGCGCGGTGCTGGTGTTCTCACTGGAGATGTCCTCTGAACAACTGATCATGCGCATGTTGTCCTCGCTCGGACGGATTGATCAGAGCCGCATGCGCACCGGTAACATGCATGACGATGACTGGCCTCGATTTACCTCGGCGGTCAGCCAGTTGAAGGACAAGAATTTCTTCATTGACGACACGCCGGCGATCACGCCCAACGAATTGCGCACCCGCGCCCGCCGGATCGCACGTGAAAATGGTGGGCTGCGCCTGATCGTGGTCGACTATTTGCAGCTGATGCGGTCCAACGAGCGGGCGGACAACCGTACCGGGGAGATTTCCGAGATCTCGCGCTCGCTCAAAGCGATCGCCAAGGAAATGAAGTGCCCGGTGATTGCCGCATCGCAGCTGAATCGCGCGCTGGAAAGCCGCCCAGATAAGCGCCCACTGATGTCGGACTTACGCGAATCCGGCGCGATTGAGCAGGATGCGGACCTCATTCTGTTCATCTATCGGGATGAGGTCTACAACCCCGACTCCGTGGACAAAGGGATTGCCGAGATCAACATCGGCAAGCAGCGCAACGGTCCGATCGGCCGGATCCGGTTGAAGTTCATGGACAGCCTGACCAAGTTCGAGAACCTCGAACAAGGCGACTACGCGAACTACATCAGCTGAGCCGACCGAATCAATGGCCAAAGTAAAGACTGCATACGTTTGCAACGAATGCGGTGCTGAGCACACGCAGTGGCAGGGACAGTGTTCGGTCTGCGGCATCTGGAACAGCCTGTCGCGAATCTCGCTGGGCTCAGTGAAGGGTGCGTCTCTGGGCTCGAGAACCGATGCGATGCTTGGAGTTGCCGGCGGCGAAGCTGAAGTTAAGATTCTGGCCGAGATCGATTCCGCAAAAACATCACGATTGCCCACCGGCTTTACCGAACTGGATCGCGTGCTGGGCGGCGGTCTCGTGCCGGGCTCGGTGGTGTTGATCGGTGGTGATCCCGGGGCGGGAAAGAGCACGCTACTGTTGCAGGTCAGCACCGCAATGGCCGGACGCCAGGAGGTGCTGTACGTCTCCGGCGAGGAATCGCTGCAGCAATTGGCGATGCGGGCGCGACGTCTGGGTCTGCCGTTGGACCGGCTACGGGTTGCCTCGGAAACCCGAGCTGAAGAAGTTGCCCGGCTGATTGAGCGCCACGCGCCGCAGGTGGTGGTGCTCGATTCCATCCAGGTCATGCAGCTCGACGGCATTGACAGCGTTCCGGGTAGCGTCACCCAGGTGCGCGAGACGGCCGCGTTTTTCACCCGCCTGGCCAAGCAGAAGGGCATCGTGGTGATTCTCGTTGGCCATGTGACCAAGGATGGAAACCTAGCCGGTCCCAAGGTGCTCGAGCATATGATCGATTGCTTCATCATGCTCGATTCGCCGGCCGGTGCCCGCTATCGAACGCTGCGAGGACTGAAGAATCGGTTTGGCCCGGTCAACGAACTCGGCGTGTTCGTCATGACCGATGGTGGCATGAAGGAGGTGCAGAATCCTTCGGCGATTTTCCTGCAGCGCGCGGAGTCGCCGTCGCCGGGGAGCGTCACCACCGTCACCTGGGAAGGTACCCGACCCTTGCTGGTCGAAATCCAGGCACTGGTCGATTCGCTGCAGGGCGGTCACCCGCGACGGATTGCTGTGGGACTGGACCCGCAGCGGCTCGGCATGCACCTGGCGGTGCTGCACCGTCATTGCGGCGTTAGCTTGGGTGATCAGGACGTGTTTGCCAACGTCGTCGGCGGGGTGCGAATCGCGGAGACCGGGGCAGATCTCGCGTTGATGACCGCGGTTCTGTCCAGTTTTCGCAACGTGCGTTTACCGAAGGATCTGATCGTTTTTGGGGAACTCGGGTTGACCGGGGAAGTCAGGCCGGTGGTGAACGGCCAGGAGCGGTTGCGCGAGGCGGTCAAGCACGGCTTCAAGCGCGCTCTGATTCCGGCAGGCAACCAGGCCAGACCGGGCGTCAAGGGAATGCAGATCGAGGCGGTTGCGACGCTGGCGGAGGGTCTGGAACGCGTCGCCGCCATGGATTGAAGCGAGAACAGCTTGCGGCGGTACGGTGTGGACCGACCCGGATTTCCAGGAATCTCCGTCGACCTACGCCCTGCCTAACAAAGAATTGGACATCCATCAAAGTTCGGGACATCCACCATCTTTGATGGATGTCCGATTCTTCGTTAGCCGGCCAGGCGCGTGTACTTCATGCGCGTCGGCTGATCGGCATCGTCGCCGAGGCGCCGTTTATGGTCCTTCTCGTATTCGCTGAAGTTGCCGGCAAACCATTCCACGTGGCTGTTACCTTCGAATGCCAGGATGTGCGTGGCGATCCGGTCGAGAAACCAGCGGTCGTGTGAGATCACCAGCACGGTGCCCGGGAAATTGAGGATCGCATCCTCGAGCGCGCGCAGGGTTTCCACGTCCAGATCATTGGTCGGTTCGTCCAGCAGCAAGACGTTGGCGCCGCGACGCAACAACTTGGCCAGGTGCAGCCGGTTGCGCTCGCCACCCGACAGATTACCGACGTGTTTCTGCTGGTCTGCCCCGCGAAAGTTGAAGCGACTGACGTAGGCCCTCGAGGGAATCTCGTACTGGCCCACGCGAATAATGTCCTGGCCATTCGAAATCTCTTCCCAGACGGTCTTCTTGCCGTCCAGCGCGTCACGCGACTGGTCTACACAGGCGATCTGCACCGTGTCGCCCAGGGTCAACCCACCGTGGTCGGGCGTTTCCTGTCCGGTCAGCATCCGGAACAGCGTTGTCTTCCCGGCGCCGTTGCCGCCGATGATGCCGACGATCGCACCGCGTGGTATCGAACAGTCCAGGTTGTCGATCAGCAACCGCTCGCCGAACCCCTTGCTGAGCTGGGTGAGGTCGATCACCCGCTCGCCGAGCCGCGGCCCCGGCGGAATGTAGAGTTCGGCCGTTTCGTTGCGAGATTGGACCTCCTTCGACTGCAACTCCTCGAAGCGCGCGAGACGTGCCTTACTCTTCGCCTGCCGACCTTTGGGGCTGCTGCGCACCCATTCCAGCTCGGACCTGATCGCGCGTCGTCGTCCCCGTTCCTGGCGCTCTTCGATCGCCAGGCGCGCCTCCTTGGCTTCGAGCCAGGCACTGTAGTTACCCTCGAAGGGGATACCCCGGCCGCGATCGAGTTCAAGAATCCAACCAGCGACGTTGTCCAGAAAATAGCGGTCGTGCGTCACCGCCACCACCGTGCCGGGATATTCGTCGAGAAAGCGCTCCAGCCAGGCGACGCTCTCGGCATCGAGATGGTTGGTCGGTTCGTCGAGCAGCAGCATGTCGGGACGCGACAACAGGAGTCGGCACAACGCAACGCGCCGCCGCTCACCCCCGGACAGCTGATCGACGTCCGTTTCCCAGGGCGGCAGCCGCAATGCATCGGCCGCGATCTCCAGCGTCCGGTCGAGATCCCAGCCGTCGGCGCCGTCGATCGCCGTGGCCAGTTCGCCCTGGCGTTCGATCAGTGCATTCATCGCGTCATCGTCCATGGGTTCGGCGAACTTTTCCGACACGGCCTCGTACTCATCGAGCAGCGCCCTTAGTTCGGCCACCCCTTGCTCGACGTTACCGCGCACGTCCTTGCTGGAATCGAGTTGAGGCTCCTGGGGAAGGAAGCCGACCTTGATGCCTTTCTGCGGACGTGCTTCGCCGTCGTGTTCGGCGTCGAGGCCCGCCATGATCCTCAGCAAGCTGGATTTCCCTGAGCCGTTCAGCCCCAGTACGCCGATCTTCGCCCCCGGGAAAAAAGACAGTGAGATGTTCTCGAGGATGGTGCGGCCGCCGGGCACCACCTTGCTGACACCCTGCATGGTATAGACGTATTGAGCCATGGATGCTGCGGTTCGAACCGCTTGCTGCTTCGCGAAAGGCGCCACGCTATAGAAAATCAGGCGTTCGCACAATGACCCCGGATGTCCCCGGATATCCTGAACGGCTGCGTACGTGGATTAGCGCAAGTCCTGCCGTGCTTGACGCAGTTTCACGTTGGACGCGCGGTTGCGGATATCACTTGGGGTACACTAACGCGCTTCTCCCGCCACCCCGGAATGGCTCGAATGTTTGATGGTGACATGACGATTGCCGGCT
The DNA here is from genome assembly GCA_004357385.1 of Gammaproteobacteria bacterium. Taxonomy (GTDB): domain Bacteria; phylum Pseudomonadota; class Gammaproteobacteria; order Pseudomonadales; family Azotimanducaceae; genus SMWF01. The sequence goes on from SMWF01000019.1 coordinate 114,815, forward strand.
TCGACGGGGCTGTCTGGCAGGCGATTCAAGCCGAAGAACGTCGTCAGGAACGCCACATCGAACTGATTGCGTCGGAGAACTACGCCAGCCCCAGGGTGCTCGCCGCACAGGGCAGCGTGCTCACCAACAAGTATGCCGAGGGCTACCCTGGCAAGCGTTACTACGGAGGTTGTGAGCACGTCGATGCGGTTGAAATTCTAGCCATCGACCGGGTCAAGCAGCTGTTCGGCGCCGACTATGCCAACGTTCAGCCGCACTCGGGTTCGCAGGCCAACGCGGCGGTCTATCTGGCGCTGCTGGAAGCAGGCGACACGGTGCTCGGCATGAGCCTGGCGGACGGCGGGCACCTCACGCACGGCGCCCCGGTAAATTTCTCGGGCCGCCTGTACAACGCGGTGCAATACGGGCTGGACAACGCGACGGGCGAGGTCGACTACGATCAGGTCGCGGCACTTGCCCGGGAACATCAACCGAAGATGCTGGTGGCGGGGTTCTCGGCCTATTCGCGGAAGATGGACTGGCAGCGGTTCCGTGAGATTGCGGATTCGGTCGGTGCCTATCTGTTCGTCGACATGGCCCATGTGGCGGGCCTGGTCGCCGTGGATCTCTATCCGAACCCCGTGGCGATTGCCGACGTCACCACCACGACTACCCACAAGACCCTGCGCGGGCCGCGTGGTGGCGTGATTCTGGCGCGGTCCAACCCGGAAATCGAAAAGAAGCTCAACTCCGCGCTGTTTCCGGGATCCCAGGGTGGACCGTTGATGCATGTTATCGCGGCCAAGGCTATTTGCTTCCAGGAGGCGATGGCGCCCGAGTTCACCACCTATCAGGACCAGGTGCTCGCCAATGCGCGGATCATGGCCGATGAATTTCAGGGGCGCGGCTACAAGGTCGTCTCCAACGGCACCGACAATCATCTCTTCCTGCTCGATTTGATCGACAAGGACATCACCGGCAAAGCAGCCGATGCGGCGCTGGATCGCGCCAATATCACGGTCAACAAGAACGCCGTACCCAACGATCCGCGATCACCATTCGTGACCAGCGGGCTGCGCATCGGCACGCCCGCCGTGACCACCCGGGGCTTCAACGAGGACGAGTGCCGGACGTTGACGCACTGGATGTGCGATATCCTCGACGACATCGAAAACGACAACATGATCGCGACCGTTCAGCATCGAGCGATCGAACTGTGTGAGCGGTTCCCCGTCTATGGGGCCGCCTCTGCCTCTTGATGTGAGGCGTGGTGTGAGGCGTGACGTGAGGGCGCTGTGGCATGCATTGTCCGTTCTGTGGGGCTGATGACACCAAGGTAATCGACTCCCGGCTGGTCGCAGGTGGTGACCAGGTGCGCCGGCGTCGCCAGTGTCTGACCTGTGACGAGCGCTACACTACGTTCGAGACCGCAGAGCTGGTCATGCCGCGCATCGTAAAAAGAGATGGCAATCGCGAACCTTTCAACGAGGACAAGCTGCGCGCCGGATTGCAGCGTGCGCTCGAGAAACGACCGGTCAGTACGGAGGATGTCGAATCGGGCATCAACCGCATCATGCATCGACTACGCTCCGCGGGTGAGCGAGAGCTACCGTCACGCACCGTCGGCGAAGAGGTCATGAGGGAATTGCGCGACATGGACGATGTCGCCTATGTACGTTTTGCATCCGTGTATCGCGACTTTCAGGACGTCAGTGAGTTTCAGGAAGAGATCCGCAAACTCACCGCCAAGTCTCGAGATCCGGAGGGTTAGTCGTCATGGCGGTGTCGGACAGCGACCGTCTGTTCCTGGATGCCGCGGACGAGCTTGCCGCACGTGGCCTGTACAGCGCGCCACCGAATCCCAAAGTCGGCTGCCTGTTGGTGCGTCAGGGTGTGGTGCTGGGGCGCGGCTGGCACGAACACACGGGTGGGCCCCATGCCGAGATCGTGGCGCTGGATGACGCCGGAGGCATCGATCGGCTGGCGGGCGCGACCTGCTACGTGAGTCTGGAGCCGTGTGCCCATCACGGCCGCACGCCGCCTTGTACCGAAGCGCTGATCAAGGCGAAGGTTGCACGGGTGGTTGCGGCGGCGACCGACCCTAATCCGCTGGTCTCGGGCGCGGGCTTCGAGATGCTCAGACAGGCCGGCATTACGGTGGACGTGGTGGAATTGCCGGCGGCGCGTGATCTGAATCCCGGCTATTTCAAACAGATGGAACACGACCTGCCGTGGGTGCGACTCAAGGTGGCGGGATCGCTGGACGGACGCGCGGCGATGGCCAGCGGTGAGAGTCAATGGATCACCTCCGAGGCGGCTCGGGCCGATGTACAACATTTCAGAGCGCGCAGCAGCGCAGTGGTAACGGGAATTGGCACGGTATTGGCGGACGACCCGGCGCTGACCGTGCGAATCACGAAGGACGCGCGGCAGCCGCTGCGCGTGGTACTGGATTCAACGCTGCGCACGCCCGCCAACGCACGCATCCTCGGGGAGCCGGGACAGGCGTTGCTGGTGACGACCCGTGCCGCGGTTACCCGCGACGTTCCTGCCGAGGTACTGGTTCTCGAAGGGCGGCGCGTGCCGCTGGATGGATTACTTAGCGCACTGGTGGCGCGCGATTGTAATGAGGTGCTGGTTGAAGCCGGCCCGGAACTGACCGGCGCGTTTCTCACGGCGGGTCTCTGGGATGAGTTGATTCTCTACCAGGCACCGAAGCTGCTGGGGGCCAGTGCGCGGGGCTTCGCGGGATTTCGAATCGATGCCCTGGCGGATGCGGTCGACGGCCGCATTGTGGAAACTCTGCAGGTGGGTGAGGATCTTCGGATTCGCGTGCTGCGCGCCTAGAGGCGCCCTGGGTTGCGTTCGCAGGTACAGGCCCTACACTACAGCGCCCTTCCGGAAGCACCGGACGCGCGAGGAATGAACGATGAGTGATTCAAAGCCGAAAGACGTCCCCTTGGATGGAACCGGCAAGCAGTTTGCCATCGTCGCAGGTCGTTTCAACAGCTTCGTCGTCGACAACCTGGTCACCGGAGCGATCGAGACCTTGAAGTCCCATGGCGTTGCCGTGAGCGACGTCGCGTTGCGATACGTTCCGGGCTGCTTCGAGTTGCCGCTCACCGCCCAACGAATCGCCGCCAGAGGTGAAGTCGATGCGATCATCGCGCTGGGCGCGGTGATTCGCGGTGATACGCCGCATTTCGAGTATGTTGCGGGTGAAAGCGCGCGCGGCCTGCAGGATGTCGCGTTGAAGTACGACCTTCCCGTGGTGTTCGGTGTGCTGACCACGGACAACGATGAGCAGGCGTTGGCGCGTGCCGACCTCGACGGCGACAACAAAGGTGTCGATGCTGCCAATGCCGCGCTCGAAATGGTGGCCGTGCTGGCCGAGATCGGTTGATTGCCAGGCCGATGGCTGAAGGAAAATTCGACCCATGGGCAAGACGCCGCGCCCGCCGCCTGCTGGTGCAGGCGCTCTATCAATGGCAGCTCACCGGCGACTCCCTCGGTGATCTCGAGGATCAGTTTCGCGGCCGCAAAGAGTATGGGCGCATCGAGAAGCCGTTCTTCTCCCACCTCCTGAGCGGGGTCATTCGTCAAACCGGCGAACTCGATGAGTTGCTGGAGCCGATCCTGGATCGAAGGCTGGAGGCGCTCGACCAGGTAGAGCGCGCGATACTGCGGGCGGGCGCCTTCGAACTGAAAGGTCGCATCGACGTACCGTACAAGGTGGTCATCAGCGAGTACGTTGCGCTGGCCAAGGTCTTTGGCGCCGAGGAGAGTCACCGGTATGTCAACGCCGTGCTCGACAAGCTCGCCCGCACCGAACGTGCGCTAGAGACGTCCGCCGAAGGCTGATTCAATGTCCGAGTTCGACCTGATTGCGGCGTTGCTGGAAGAATTGGGAGACGAGGCCAGGAGTGCGGACACCATACTCGGGCCGGGCGATGATTGCGCAATCACCCGTGTCCCCGATGGCCATGAGCTGGTCAGCAGCATCGATACCCTCGTCGCAGACGTGCACTTCCCGGCGACGGCGGCTGCCGAACTGATCGGCTTTCGCGCGCTGTGTGTCAGCTTTTCTGACGTTGCCGCGATGGGCGGGCGGGCGGCGTTTGCCACCATCGCGGTAACGCTTCCCGACGAAAACGAAGCATGGTTGCGCGGGTTTGCGCGCGGCGTTGCCCGTGCGTCCAGTCGATTTGGCTGCGCGGTAATCGGCGGCAACCTGGCGCGCGGTCCACTCAATATATCCGTCAGCGCACACGGCTATGTTCCCGCGGGAAAGGCACTCCGACGGACGGGCGCAGCACCGGGCGAACGGGTGTGTGTGGGCGGGATCCTGGGCCTTGGGGCCGCGGCGCTCGACCGTGAAGACCTGACGTCGGTTTCCCTGGGCACGATCCTCGAACTGGAGGCGAACGACGCACGTTATCCGTTGCGTCGCTACTATGCGCCGGAGCCGGACTTCGCGTTGGCAGCGCGGCTGAGTACCGTCGCCAGTGCGGCCATCGACCTCTCCGACGGACTGCTCGCGGATCTCGGGCACGTGTGCGAAGCCAGTGGGGTCGGCGCGCGGGTCGATCTCGACGAGGTTCCGTGCCATGCGAGCCTGGACCGCGCGCTGGCGGGGGGGGATGACTATCTGTTGTGTTTCGCATTGCCGGCGGAGTCGCTCGAGCGTTTGCGGGCCGACTTCCCGTCGGTAACCGCCATCGGGGAATTTACCGCTGAAACTGGGATCCGTGATGGTGGTGGCGCGCTCCTGGATAACGCCGCTGGTTTCGACCACTTTCAGGATCGTTGAGAGAGCGCAATGGCTGAGGATAGGGGCCGGTTGAGCGGCACTGCATTGATCCACCCCGAGGTGCTGCTTGCTACAGGGTTTGGTGTCGGCCTGGTACCGTTTGCTCCGGGAACGGTTGGCAGCATCGTCGCGTTGCCGGTGTGGTGGTGGCTGCTGGCGGACCTGGACCTTGCGGTTGCCTGCGCCGTGCTGACGGCTCTGATCGGGTTCGGCAGTTGGATCATCGATCGCGCTTGCCGCAAGACCGGCGTTGGCGATGCCCCAGCGATTGTGCTGGATGAGTTCGTCGGTGTCTGGATAGCCCTCCTGGCCGCGCCGAAAACGTTGCTGGGTGTGGCGGCTGGATTTGCCCTGTTCCGATTGTTCGACATCGCCAAGCCGTGGCCGGTGTCCTGGGTGGACCGGGAGGTACGCGGGGGCTTCGGCGTCATGTTGGACGACGTTGTTGCCGGAGTTCTCGCGGGGTTTGTGTTGTGGCTCGCAGTCCTCACCCTTGGCGGGGAAACCTTTGCCTGATCGGACGTATGATCGGCGGATGACGAAAATTCTACTTCTGTTGCTGGGGGTCGGTCTGCTGGCGGCGCCGGGCTGGGCAAATGGTCCCCTCGAGGCGACCGGACTGTTCAAGGACCGGGCGATGCTGCGGGTTCTGGGTCAGGATCGCTATGTTCGGGTGGGCGAGACGACGCCCGAAGGGGCGAAGCTTCTCGAGGCGGACGCCGCCCATGCGTTGGTCAGTTTTCGTGGTGAAACCTATCGTCTCAGTCTTACCGAACGGGTTGCAGGACGCTTCGCGGCGGTGGAGGACACCAGCATTTCGATCTCGCCCGACAGCATGGGTCAGTACCGGGTGGGCGGCTCCATCAATGGTGGTTATGTCGATTTCCTGGTCGACACCGGGGCTTCGGTGGTGGCGCTCAGTGCGCGTCAGGCGCGGGCGCTGGGGTTGGATTTTGTCAACGCGGAGAACCGCACTACCGTAGTGACCGCACAAGGGGAGGTGCCGTCATACCTCGTTACCCTCGCTGAGGTGAATGTGGGCGGCATCACTGCACACAACGTGCAGGCGGCGGTGATCGAAGGCGATTATCCCGTTGACGTGCTCCTGGGCATGTCGTATCTGCGGAACGTGAAAATGCGCGAACACGCCGGCGTGTTGCTGCTGGAACGCAAGTACTGAGCGACCCGGCACAACCCGTGAACGCGTCGCTCGGCCCACCGCCGAAGCGCGCTCAGGTCTCGCGTGCGATGATCCAAGCGGCGATGTCGACCAACGGTCCCGAATGGATGCCGGCTTCAGCGAGGCTGCTCAACGCGTCCGCGTGAAGTGCTTTGATGGTGTGGCGGGCACCCTCCAGACCGACCAGGGCCGGGAACGTGGATTTCCCGCGCACGCGGTCTGCGCCAGCGGCCTTTCCCAGCGATTCTGTGGAGCCGGTGACATCCAGCAGGTCGTCGACCACCTGAAACGCCAGCCCCAGATGTTCACCGAATGCGTCGAGGCCCGGTACCGCTGCTTCGCCGGCGATCAGCACGCCAAGCCGCACCGACACGGAAATCAAGGCGCCGGTTTTTGCGGCATGCATGGAGCGCAGTTGATCGAGTTCCAGATTTGCGCCGGTGGCCGCGATGTCCAGGGCCTGGCCGCCGACCATCCCGGCATGTCCCACCGACCGGGCCAGCGCGCCGGCCATTTCGATGCGCGTTTCAGCAGACAACCCCGGCGCGCCAATGACGCACTCGAACGCCAGCGCCTGGAGGGCATCACCTGCAAGAATTGCCGTCGCTTCATCAAACGCTCGATGGCAGCTGGGTCGTCCGCGCCGCAGATCATCATCGTCCATCGACGGCAGGTCGTCGTGGATCAGCGAATAAGCGTGGAGGAACTCGACGGCGCAACCGGGCGTGAGGGCATGATCCAGCGATGCGCCGAGACTGGTGGCGGTTGCGCAGGTCAACAGTGGCCGGATGTGTTTGCCGCTGCCAAGGACGGCGTAGCGCATTGCCTCGACCAGACGCGGAGCGAGTTCAGATGATCCAGGCAGATGGTCGTTCAGCGCCGAATCGATGGCCGTCTGCATTTCGCTGAGTCCGGGCATCGTTAATCGTCTTCGATGTCTGTGGGTTCGACCTCCAGATCGTCGAGGCGCAGCCCATTTTCATCCTCGCTCAGCGCCTTGATGCGCAGCTCCGCCGCCTGCAGGGCGCCCTGACAGTCGCGCGTCAGCTTGACGCCCCGCTCGAATGCCTTCAGGGACTGCTCCAGGGTCAGCTCACCGCTCTCCATCTGCTCGACCAGACCCTCCAACTCCTCGAGGGCGCTTTCGAAGTCGATGGGTTTGTCTTGCTTGGCCATGTCACGACGTTACCGGGGGTTGGGGTGCTGGGTCAACGCGCCCGGGGTGACATTCTGTTTGACCCGCGCATCGGTGTAAGCTGTGGCGCTTCAACACCTTATCAGGGGGGAGACAGTATGCGCGGTCCGGTATTACTGGGGTTGCTGCTGACGGGTTGTCTGGTGCAGGGGCAAGCGCAGGCAGACGAGCATGCGGCTGAGTATCGGGAAGAGATCATGGAGGCGGTAGGCGGGCACATGCAAGCCATCGTAAAGATTGCTAAAGGCGAAGTTGCCTACAACGATCACCTCGTCGTTCTGGCGCGCAACATGGCGGGTCTGGCGACAATTGCGCAGAACATCTTTCCAGAAGGCTCGGCGGTAGGAGATACCCATGCGCTGCCGGCGATCTGGTTAGAACCGGAGGCATTCGCGGAGCGGCTGCAGGCATTTCTGGATGCCGCTGGCCACTTCGACGCGGTGGTCGCAAGTGGCGACATGAGCGGATTCGGGGAAGCGCTGCAGGGGCTCGGCCAAGCGTGCAAGTCATGTCACGACAAGTTCAAGGATGACGATTAGAAGCTAACGAGCAGCCCCAATATTACAGCTGCCGCGAGCCAGGCGAATACAGTGGCGGCGGGCCGAGCGACTACCGAATCGACGGTTGCTGGTTTGCGTCCGGTAAACATTGAAAGCGCAAGCGGATCGCGTCGCACCAGGCCATACCAGAGGATTGCCACGAGGTGGACGCTGATCAACACGATCAGCAACCAGAACACGCGTGCGTGGACGAAACCTGCCATGTCGATCTGGGCGTCGCTCGCGTAACGTGCCAGCGGCCCCTCGGTGAAAATGTCGTCGCTGTTGAACAAGCCACACACGGCCTGTACCAGACAGGTCAGCCAGACGGACCAGGCCATGACGACCCCGGGGGCGGTGTGCACCTGAGCAGTGGAAGCCCGTTTGAAATGTTGCACGAGCGCCGCGGGAGTAGTTCGATAGGCCGTAAAACGCGCGAACCTTGTGCCAAACAATCCCCAACAGAGTCGAAACGCCAACAAGGCAAGCACGACGTAGCCGCTGCGTAGATGCCAATCGATCAGTTTCAGATCGCCGGACATTCCAGTGGCAAGGGAAAAGCTGACCGCCGCCGCAAACGACCAGTGCCAGATGCGCAGCGACACGTCCCATACCTTGGGGTCGCTCGTTCGGGTGGTCATGTGGCCTGTGGTCATCGCAGCAACCCGGTGGGGCGCGACGCCTGGGGAATCAGGCCGTGTCTTTCAGAGGAGCCTCGGAATCGGTAGGTTCGGCGAGGAACCAGGCGCCGCTGTGGGAATCCACAACGACGGAACCGTTTGCCTCGAGATTGCTCAACTCGCCTCGCACCTGCCAGGTGTCCATGGGCAGGCCCATTTCGCGAAGGCGCGTACAGATGTCGCCGGCGCGCAAGCCGTCCGAACCATTGCCATCGGCGATCAACGATTTGAAGATGTCCAGCACCACATGGGTGCGTCGAAGTTCCGTGCTCACAGCGATCCTTCCGAACACAGTCGCAAAACCTGCAATTTGTACCAGAAAACGGTGGGTGGCGCTATCGTTGCGGGCATCTTGTTGGTCTTTTCGTGCGCTATGTCATACGCGAGAATGGCGCGCCGAACATGCGAGTGCTGGCTGGATGGATGACCCCAGAACACTGACCGGAATCGTCGTGATCATGGCGATGGGTGCGACGCATATGCTTTTCCCCTGGTTCGATCGTCGGGCCGTCGCGTATCGCCACCTCTGGGTACATTTTTCTGGCGGGATAGCCGTAGGCTACGTGACGCTGTATCTGCTGCCGAAGATGACCGACTTTACGCTGACAGTGATACGCACCGAAGGTCCTCAGTGGGAGATCCTGCAGTATCGATTGTACCTGGCGTTTCTGGCGGGCTTGCTGGGCTATCTGATACTTGAACGCACGCAGTACCGACAATCCCGCGGCGCGGTTGTCTTGCCGTGGATCCAGGGGTTTGCGCTGGGCACCTACAACGTTTTAATGGGCTATTTCATCTTCGGATTTCAACGCGCCGGGGTATTTCCCTACGTGCTGGCGGGATTGGTCCTGTGCGTTCATTTCGTCGGGGTCGACCATCAGATACGTGAACGGAACCGTCGGCTATTCGATGACTATCTGCGTTGGATCATGACGTTTTGCGTTCTGCTGGGCGCTGTAATCGCGTACGTAGACAACATGCCGGAACAATTCGTGTTCACCGGCAGCGCATTCCTCGGGGGCGCGATGCTGGTCAACGTCATGAGCGAAGAGCTGCCGAGTCCCGACAGCGGCAGCATGAAGCCGTTTCTGACTGGCGTGGCGCTGTTTGTCGTTGTGATGGCGGTGGTTCGCTCCACGCCCTACGCCTGATCACTCGCGCCAGGGCTGCTCGCGCAGATAGGTTTCCAGATGTTCCTGTAACTCTGCCGAGAGAGCGCTTTCCTCAGGCAGCGCGGCGATCGCTTCACGCTGCATCTCGACGGCGCGATGGAATTCACCACGTTCGGCGTGGGCCGCCGCGAGGGTGTCCAAGGTCATTGCAGATGACGCTATCGCAACTGCACGTTCGGCCTCCCGGACCGCTCGGTCGCCGTCGCGAAGTTCAGCGTGCCGGCTGGTGGACATCACCCAGGCTGCACCGTTGTGACCCTCCGCCGCACCTTGCTCAGCGGCGGACAAATACCATTCCAGCGCAGCACGTACATTGGCCGGTGTGCCACCGTCGTTCAGTACCAACGCGGCGGCTCGAAGCTGCGCGGAGACGTCACCGAGTTGCGCGGCGAGCACATAGAGTTCTCGCGCCTTCGGGTGATCGGTGGGCACACCGAGACCGTTCTGGTAGAGATGTCCAAGTCCCAGTACGGCGGCTGGATGTCGCTGTTCGGCCGCGCGTTCATACCACTGACGCGAGATGAGGTAATCCTGCGCAACACCTCTGCCGGTCAGGTGGGCATATCCCAGGGCCGTTTGTGCGGCGGCTGAACCGCTGACAGCGGCCGCGCGAAAACGCTCGAGCGCAGCATTTCCATCTATCTCCCCGAGCTCGCCGTTCAATTGCATGTAACCCAACGCGACCTGCGCATCCGCCGAACCCTTCGTGATCGCGTCCCGGTACAACGTGGCAGCCCGTTCGGGATCGGGTTCCTCTGCAAACGGTGCACGGTGGCTGCGTGCCAACTGAAGCAGCGCATCGATGTCGCCCGCATCCGCCGCTTCGCTCAGCCAGAAGCGCGCCTTCGGAACATCGCGTTCCACGCCGCGACCGGTCAACAGCGCATAACCCACGTAGGACTTCGACGCTGGATGGTCGCCTCGCGCGGCCTTCAGAAACAGTTGGAACGCCAACTCTGGATCGTGCGGCACGCCGAGGCCGCGGGCATACATATGGGCTATGGCGGCTTGGGCCGTAGTGTTGGCGCGGTCAAACTCGAGCGCTCTGTTGTAGTCCTGCAGCGCCGACACCCACAGTTCGTCGAGGAAAAATGCATGACCCCGGTAGAAGTAGGCATGCGACCGTTGCGTTCCAGTTAGCCGGGGGTCGAGCACGAGGGGGTCGAGATAGCTGCGCGCAAGGTCATTGCGGCCGCTCTCGATCTGCCCAAGCGCCTTGCGCAGCAGTTCGCCTGGCGGGGCGGCCTGCGCCACCCCGGTGATGAAAATCAACAGCCAGATCAATGTTCGCATCGTCAATTGGACCCGTGGTCTGCTTACATCTTAGCCGCGCATGATGGCCACTGGCCATGATGTTGATGGCACCGCTGGGCCTTGGCTGCTTCTTCCGCTCGATTTTTGTGGGACCGGAGAATGTACTCCATGCGGTTGCGTCGAGGTAGGTCTCAGCGCGGCGTGCGGTACGGCGCGTGCGTGTAGTACTTCGGAAACCGGTCCAGGCGTATGTGCAGCCAGATCACGCCGAGGCCGGAGGTGCTGATCCACAACGGTGTCTCGGAAATGGCTCCTGCGAAGGCGTGCGCGACGCAGTGCCAAAGTTGACGGATCTGGCTCGCGGGTGCCTCTCTGACGAAACTGGCAAGATGCGCGTAAGTTGCCGGCGCGGCGATTGGACAAGGTGCGACCAGCAGCGCGTCACCACTCAGGTTGGCAAAGCAGACCACGCTCGCTTTCCCGGCCGCCGCAAAGGCGTCGTCGAAGGGGCTCGCGTCGACTGGCGCGCGGGACAACGCGGGCGCATGAATCAGCACGAACTCGGCGGGTTGCTCGAGCGTGCTCAGCGTGAGTGCGGGAAGTTCCCAGAAGAATGCCGGGAACCCGGAGCCGGCAAGCAGCTGCGTGTAGAAATCGGCGAAGTCAGGGTCGGATTCCAGGCGCTCGAACAGCTCGCCGAAGGAAAGCGGCGAGCCGGACTTGAGGACGTGGTAACGCGCTCCGTCGGGTACGGATTCGCGGGTAGCCTGCCACGAACTATCGTCAAGGATTGGGGATTTCCTCCGGGTATTGTGGGGCTTCACCGCCGATCACTTCCCAGGAACCCTTGCTGGCGACGAAAATGTGCTGGGCAACCGGAACCTGGGGGTCGTCGTCGAGGGCACCCGTCGGCACCCAGTAGAGCTTGCCTTTGGCGCCGCACATCGGCAATGGAGAGCCACACTCGCGACAGAACGTGGACATCCATCCATCCGGCATTTCGTAATTCTTGACCAGGTCTGCGCCTTGCGACCAGGTGAAATTATTCGCCGCGGTCGTCAACCATGCGTTGGAGTTGGCACCGGAAACCTTGCGACACTTCGAGCAGTGACAGTGGCTGATATCGCTGTACTTTCCATCGATCTGAAACGTCACGCCCCGACACAAACACGATCCACGGATCATCACGGCACCTCATCACGCGTTGGCGCCATTATCGCGCCGCCGCATGCGGCTGTCAGGCGGGTTCGTAAACCAGTTCGAGTTTGAGCCCGTCGGGATCGGCAAAAAACACGGCGTAGTAGCCAGGCGTGTACTGATACTCGGCGGGCGCATCCAGTATCTCGATACCGCGGGCGGTGAGGAAGCGAAAGAAGCGATCAACCTGCGCTTTGCTCCGCGCACGAAAAGCAAGATGGTGAAGACCCGCCGCGTAGCGGTCGTGGCGGGCGGTAGAACGCGCGCGATGCAACGCTATTCCGAACACCGGGTCGTCCCGAATTTCCCAGCACGGAGCGTCGCCCAGGTTAACCGGGACACGCTCGAACCCGAGTTCCGTCAGCACCTGATGGTAGAAATCGACAGATGTCTCGAGGTCCGTGACGGTCAGATCGACGTGATGAGGAGCAGCGGCCACGGCACTATGTTCTGCAATACCGGGTCATTTGCGTGGCACACCCTCTGGATAGTGTGGCAGCTCGGGCCCGTAGGCTAGCCAGGGCAGATCGTGGGAAGTCCAGATGTGTACCGCCGCGGTTGCACCGGGATCGCTGTCCAGCACCCCCAGACGCAGGATGACCGATGGTTGATCGATCCACTCAGCGATCAACTGCGAACCACATTCTCCGCAGAAGTGGCGCCGTTTGCCGGGCGAAGATTCGAAGTACTTGACCAGTTTCTCGCCGCGGGTCCAGCGAAAATCTTCGCGCTTGACCCTCGCCGTGGTCGAGAACGCTGCGCTGTGTGCCTTGCGGCAGGTTTGACAATGGCAGTGTCCGATCGGGCCAGCCAATTCGTCCACCTCGAATGCGACGCCGCCGCATAGACAACTGCCGCTGATCGGTTCAGATTTCGTCGCCATCTACATCCCCCCGTTCGACTGGTTAAACACCTAGCAGTACCTTCGTTGGGGTCCATACTCGTTTTCGTCGGGCAACCCGATCCGACGTCTGCTCGGAACCGTAGCTTGCGGACCGTTCATGGACTTCTGCCAGTGGGGTCAATCGCAAGTTGATGGTCGACCACACCCCCTGTGAATCCGAAAGCACCGCGCTGACGTAGGCGCCACAGGTCGTGCAGATGTAGAACTCCGCGGTCTTCAGGGCGAATACGTAGCGCTTTAGCCCGGCCTCGTCGCGCACTCGAATGATCGTGCTCCCTTCGGGATCCGACCAGTTCCTGGCGCCGTGCATCTCGCAGAAGCTGCAATCGCAGGCACGCGCTTCGATCTCCTCCGTGGGGATAGCGGTGGTCATTTCGAAGGAAATGTTTCCGCAGTGACAACGCCCCTCGATGATCTGGGTCTCGGTGCTCATCCGACGATCTCGTCCATGCCAAATACACAACGAAGCTCCAGCCCATGTTCCGCCAGGGCTTCCCGACCCCCGGTCTGACGGTCGATGACGCAAACGGCGCAATCCGGTTCGATGCCGTCTGCACGGAGCCTTGCCAGGGAATCGAGGATTGCGCCGCCGCTGGAGACTACATCTTCGATCAGGGTCACGTTCTTGTTCTCGAGCGGGGGCCCCTCGGCGTACTTGCAGGTACCATACGATTTGGGTTCCTTGCGAATGAACGCCGATGGAATTCCTGAGATCTGACTCAGCGCGGTCACGACAGGAATGCCACCCATTTCCAACCCGGCCACGATATCGGTATTTGCAGGAATCAATTGGACCATCAGTGTGACGATGTCCCTGAGCAGATCGGGGTCGGACTCGAACAGGAACTTGTCGAAGTATGTGTTTGAGACTGCGCCGGAGCGCAATGTGAAGCTACCGGATAACTGCGAGACGCGGCGGATGCGTCGGGCGACCGCTTGCCGATCGGGGGTCGTCATGGCGTCGCGTTCTTGCTGGACCACTCGTGCTCAAGAATTGCGAACAGCAACGCACCATGAAGAGATCCGATGAAGACCGAACTCTCTTAATCCCAGGCTCAGCATTGCCTTGGCCGCTTCGGTCGCGAACCCGCGTCCCCAGTAATCCGGTGACAGCTCGTAGCCAATGTCACCTTCGTTAGCATGGGCGGAATCCATTCGTAGTACCGAAGATAGGCCGGATCCTTCTGATAGCTGTGCACGGCAATCCAATCCTGATCCGAGAAATCCCGAAGCAGCAAACGTTCCGTCCGGATCTCCATCAATGCGTCGCGGATGCCTTGTCGATCCCGATAATCGAGACGTAACCACGCTTTTCGTAGTGTTTCCTGATGATGTAGTTGGCGAACACTGCCTGCGCGATGTTTCCGATACCGCCCGTGAAAACAATGAAGAGGATCCCCAGGAACACGTGCAGCCACACTCTTCTTGCCGCGAAGTAGGTAAAGCTGAAAACGCCTGCCCAGAACCAAGGCACGGACGCCGTTTGCTGAGCGTGCTCTGGATGCGTGAATCGCAACAACCATTGATTCGCCACCCCGTTTCGAGTGGCCCGCGAAACCCTGTAGGACGCGACCAGGGCCAACAGTGCGACCATGACGGCGCCCGCGATGAGTACCGGAATGAGGATCGGAATGAGCGTAAGAATGAGCCCCGGATCGATCAACGTCTCATAACGCTCGTACCCCTCAATAATGTTCGATCTGGCGCTAAAGAATATGAGTGCGAGCAGTCCGAAAACCGCTGCAGTGAAGAGAAGTCGAGCGGATGCGTTCATTGGGACTCCTCTACCCGGTGGCTCAGAGCGCCGCGTTTTTCATGACGCCTGAAACGCAGTGGCCTTGGCTATTGTAGTGGATCGCCACGATCCCCTACCATCGGGTCGCAACCTTGTCTGGAGTAGAGGCGAATGCCGACATTTGAGCACGGCCCCGTTGAGTTGTACTACGAGGTGTATGGCGAAGGCTTCCCGGTGCTGCTGTTCGCCCCGGGTGGCATGCGTTCGTCGATCGACTTCTGGGCGGGAGACTCCTGGAACGTCATCGACGCGCTCACACCACATTTCCGGGTCGTCGCGATGGATCAGCGCAATGCGGGGAAGTCCCATGCCCCGATCGCGGCGTCGGATGGCTGGCATAGCTACGCGCAGGATCATCTGGCATTGCTGGATCACCTCGGAATCGAGCGTTGCCACCTGCTGGGTGGTTGTATCGGTGGGCCCTATTGCTTTGGCGTCATGGAAGCTGCACCCGATCGCGTCGCCAGCGCGGTGTTGCAGCAGACCATTGGCTACGACGGTCAGAATCGCCAGGCGTTTTACGACATGTTCGACAGTTGGGCGCAGGCGCTGCGGCAGGACTTCCCCGACGTTTCCGATGAGGCATGGTCGCAGTTTCGCAGCAACATGTACGACGGAGATTTCGTGTTCAACGTCTCGCGTGATTTCGTGCGTACCTGCGAGATACCGTTGCTGGTCCTGAAGGGTGATGATCTGTATCACCCCGCGGTCACCTCGCTCGAGGTTGCGGAGCTTGCAGCGAATGCTGAGCTCGTGGAGGACTGGAAAGGAGCAGACAACGCTGCGCGTACCGCCGACACGGTCGTGCGATTTCTCAAGTCACACACGCCCTGACTCGGGTGGTAACCGGACCCATGGCCGGCTACGAGCCGGTCTCGTGGAACACGGGCCACCGGTCGACTAACTCGCCGCCCTTCATGGTCAGCAGATCGCCGAACTGCAGCATTACCCGCTCGCTCTGGGTCGGGCGGAGGAAAACGTAGTCGTCGACGGCCAGTTCGACGCTCGGTGAGGTGGTGATTGGCTCCTGGTTGGTGGTGCGGTAGAGGGGCTCGGGGATGCCCGCGGGGGAAACGTAACGCGCCTTCCAATGGCCTCCATACACAAAATACAGCCGTCGCTGATTGGGGTTCCACCATTTCAGCACGTTCGCAATCCAGGGATCTCCTGGAATCCTCAAGTCGTCGTACCGCTTCAGAACGGGCGTGGCGATGAACATTGCCGGTTCGTTGTCGGACAGATGATAGGTGTCGAAATCGGTTGGCTTCACCACCCCGGAACCTGCGGCCAGATCGTTCATGGTGTGGTCGCTTTCGTAGATGCGAAGCGTGTGGCTGCCCGCGCCATTCAGCGTCAACGTCGCGGGATCGATGCCGGCCTGTCTGATACGTTCGATGAATCCCTGGTAGACGCCGAGCACGCTGCGCACCGCCGGGTGGTCCAGGCCAGCGGCCAGACCGGTCAAATGCGGCTCGTAGCCCATCAGGCCTGACAGGCTGAGGTGATCCGGATCGTTGGCAATGGTGGCGAGCATCCCATCGATGGCCTCCGGTACCTCAATACCGCCGCGGTGCAGGCCGACGTCGAGTTCCACGTTGAGCCGCATCGTGGTGCCCAGTTCGCGCGCCAGTGCCTGGTACTGATCGAGGCGCTCTCGGCTGTCGATCAGCCATTGAACCTGCCGGGCCGGATCAAACGTTGTGGTTCTCCCTGCGGTTCGTGTGCCGGCTCGGAGGGAACGATAGAACTCACGAGCAGCGGCGACGGGCATGGGTTTGCCAAGCAGCGCGTCGCAGTTCGGAAAGGCGTTGGCGATTGCATTCAGAAACGGCTGGTGAAAAACCATCAGGGCGTTGGTGTTGGCGCGCTGCATGACGTGCGCCAACAGCGGCACCGAAGGCAGCGATTTGACGACCACGCGATAGGTTTTGTCCGGCCCGACCGAAGCCGCCAGGACATCGATGTTGCGGTTGATGCGGTCGAGATCGAGGATCATCACTGGCCGACCCGGCCCATCGCGCCTGAGTAACGTGTTCAGGGCGCTGAAGTAGTCGTCGTGCGGTGCGCCCCGATCGCGGGGCTTCCACAAGACCGTTGCGCCGATTGCCGTAGCGGCGGCAATCCCGCTTCCATAGAGAAACGTTCTGCGTTTCACAACCCGAACAGCGTCTTCAGATGGTCGTTCAACAACCGGCCCTGAGGGTCGAGTTCGGCGCGCAACGCGATGAACTCATCGAACTTCGGATACAGCGCGCTGAGCTGCGTGTAGCCCAGGCTGTGAACCTTGCCCCAGTGCGGTCGGCCGCCGTATTTCCAGAAGATCGGTTCCACCGCATCGAACAGCGGGCGGTAATCTTCCGAGGCGGTGCGATGCACGGAAATCGCCGCACGATCGCCGCCTTCGTCCATCGACAGCCACAGGTCGTCGCCTTTCACGTAGCGATACTCCAGCGGGAAGACGACATCGATCTCTTTTTCGGCGATGGTCGCGAGCACTTCGCGCACGCACGCGGCACCCACCTCCCGCGGCACCGCATATTCCATCTCGTTGAAACGGTTGTTGCGTACATTGGTGAGAATTCGGTAGGACACATCCACTGCTTCGGAGCGTTCTGCCTGTTGCAGGATTCCGTTGATCACCGGCCGACGCTCGCCCGGGGGGATCGTCATCAAGGCGCCCAGGGCCTCGGCAAACGCGGCTTCCTCTTCGGGCGACGGCAGGGGATTGTTGATCGGCTCATTCGTCTCATCGATTGCCAGCACCGTCGCGAAGTCCGAATGCGTGTATGGAAACATTTCGAAGTGTCGATGCGCCGCCGCCGACGCGTCGAACTCCTCCAGCACCTCTTCGGTTCGCTGCGACCAACTGGTCGCCTTCAATCGAAACGCGGTGCGGTTCTGCATCTCGATTCGGGTGAGGATGCCGAGCGCGCCGACACTCACGCAGGCGGCCTGAAACAGATCCGGACGACTCTCTGCGGTCAGGTCCAGCACGTCGCCGGTGGTGGTCATCAGGCGCAGTCCTGTCACTGCGCCGGACAGCGAGTGGAACTGGATTCCGGTGCCGTGGGTGCCAGTCGAAATCGCGCCGGCCAGGGTCTGGCGATCGATATCCGGCAGATTCAGCGATGCCTGACCGATGGCATCCAGCGGAGCACCCATATCGCCAAGACGGGTGCCTGCGCCGAAGGTAGCGCGAAGCAACTCGGCATCGTGGGAAATCAGTCCGGAAAGCTTATCCAGCACCAGCAAATGACCGTCGGTTGGCACCAGCGGCGTAAACGAGTGACCGGCCCCCACCGGGCGCAGTGACCCCGATGCGGACCCCAGCCATGAGACCAACTCGTCTTCGCTGGTCGGTGCGAATCGGCTGGCCGGGCGGGCGAACTGTCCGCCGGACCAATTGCGCCAGGGGATTGTCCCGGAGGTCGCAGATCGGGCGTGCGATACGCCGGCCACACCGAACAAGCCCGCACCTGACATGCCTGCAAGAAGGGCCCCGGACGTGAAGCGTCGACGCGAAATCATGAACCGTCTGCCATGAATCGAATCAACGCGCTGAAGTCCTCTGCTTCGCAGTCCATGCAGTACCCGAGCGGCGGCATGTTGTTGTACCCCTCGAGGGTATGGTTCAGCAGCGCAGTTTCGCCCTGTGCGACGCGTGCGATCCATTCGTCGGGGTGGCCGACCCGCGGCGCGCCGCCTTCGCCGTTTACGTGGCACAGGGCGCAACTTCGTGCCCACTGCGCCATGGCTGCCTCGCTCAGCGGAAGGATCTGTTCTGAACTCAGTGGTGGGCTGTTCGCCGCAGGTTGCTCGACGTTTGTCGAATCGCTTGGGGGTTCACTGCAGCCCCACAGCAATGCGGACCCAAGTAACACAACATGTGCCTTCACAATCTTGGAGTCTCCTTCCAGAGTCGACAGTCTACGCAGGCGCCGACGGCTGGACGAGCAAATCCTCAGCGGAAGCTGGTCGCGTAAATGTCGGCGCAAACGTCGGTGATACGTTCCGGGTGTCCACGGTGGTTCGCACGCTTACCGATCCAAGCACGGGCCGTGTGATTGATCGCATCGAACGGGAGGTCGGTTCGCTGCGGATCACCAGCCTGGCGAATCGGCATGCCGTTGCGGAGCTCGTGGGTACGTTGGATATCAAGCGCGGCGACTTCGTGCACCTATGAATCCCGCAGGTTCCTGATGCGGGGACGATGAACTGTTCACGCGCCGTCTGGCCTGGGACATCGTTCAACAGCGGGCAGGATTCGTGCCACGCGTAACGAGCTGGTAGACGAGCGGGCGCGCAGGTTGCTGGCCTGGCGAGATGGACATTCCGTTGGCGGCTGGCTGTTACCTCCTCATACAACGCGTTTGCGCATCGCCGAAGTAAGCGGCACCGGCCATTCCAGGCTGGATCCGTCGAATTACCCTTCGACCAAGGCCCAAGCGTTCGATTACACATTGGCTTGTATAGCCTGGACTAGATAGCTAACATAGCCAGATGGAAACCGCGACAATATCTGAAGTCAAAAACCGCCTGAGCGCCTACCTCAGGAAGGTGAAGGCCGGCCAGACTGTGTTGATCCTAGACAGAGACGAGCCCGTTGCCATGATTACCGCGGTTGATGCACAAGATCGACCGGCGGACAGGCTGGCGAAGCTCGAGAAGCAAGGCTTGTTGCGCCGCTCCGCATCCACCGATCCGCTGAAGGCGCTGAAGCAACCAGTGACCGCTAAGACAAGCGTGGTGCTGGCGCTGCTGGAAGATCGGCGAGACGCCCGGTGAAATTCTGGGATTCGTCGGCCATCGTTGCACTGCTGATCGACGAGCCCGCGCATAGTTCGGCAAGATCGCTGCTCGAGGACGACGCGTCGATGATGGCCTGGTGGGCCACGCCCATCGAATGTGTATCAGCAATCGCCAGGCGCGAACGCGAACAGGACATGGCGCCGGCCGAGGCGTCGGATGCCATCAGTCAGCTGCAGGCTCTGTCGCGTGAATGGAGCGAAGTGCTGGCGACGGATATGGTGAGGAATATCGCGCAGAGAATACTGCGGGTGCATCCGCTGAGGGCGGCTGACAGTCAGCAGCTCGCAGCTGCGATAGTCGCTGCCGAAGGCGAGCCGCAAACGCTCGAATTCGTCTCTCTTGACCACCGTCTGAACGAAGCGGCGCTCAAGGAAGGTTTCCCTGTAACCGTGCCTGAATAGCAGCGCCTGGTTAGATCCAGCGGCGCACACACGCGCGATACGTTGCGTACGCTTCCCCGAATTCGTCTGACAGCCGCTGTTCTTCCAGGGGGATTACCCAACGGGTCAAGATCGCCACCGGAACGACCGCGAGCGCCAGCATTCCAACGCTGTTTGCGGCGACGCCGATTCCGATATACAGGAGGGTGAGCCCGATGTACGAGGGGTTGCGGGAAATCCGGAACGGACCGCTGGTGACCAGCGCGGATGGTGTCTTGCGCACGTCGAATGGCGTGCGTGCGGATCGGAAACGGGACAGTACCGGCGGCAGGACGCCTATTGAAACGATGCCGAGGACAATGCCGGAAATACGAATCCAGTCGTCGAATCTCGCCGCCGAAGGCAACAGCTCGTCGGTCAGGATGCCGAGCAGCCCGCTCGCGAGATAGATGAGGGGCGGCGGTACCGTGGCGATGTTCATGCGATCGTGTCGCGTTCCCGAAATTCCAATACCAGGCTGTAAATCACCGGCAGCACCAGCAGGTTGAGTATCAACACGGTGACCATACCACCCAGCATCGGGGCCGCGATTCGGTGAGTAACGTCCGATCCGGTGGCGCTGCTCAGCATGATCGGAACCAGGCCTGCCATGGTCGACACCGCGGTCATTACCACGGGCCGTACGCGCTGTGAAGTAGCGGTCTGGGCTGCGCTTCGAATCTGGGTTCTGGACAACCCACCTGGATGTACCGCTCTCAGCGCCGCGATTTCCACGTCGATAAAGCTCAGCACCAGCACACCGATCTCCGCCGCGATCCCGGCAAGCGCGATGAAACCCACCGCAACAGCCACCGAGAGGTTGTAGCCCAGCGTGTAGACGAGCCAGACACCTCCTATGAGCCCGAACGGAATCGAGAGCATCACGATTGCGGGCTCGATGACGTTTCGAAAATTGAGGTACAGGAGCAGAAAAATGATCAGCAGGGTCGCCGGAACCAGAATGCGCAAGCGTGCCTCGGCGCGCTGCATATATTCGAACTGACCCGACCACGTGACGGTGTAACCCGCCGGGATCTCAACCTGATCCGCGAGTACCCGCTTGGCTTGGGCGACATATCCTCCGATGTCGGAGGTCTTGAGGTCGACATAGATCCACGCGTTAGGCCTCGCATTTTCGCTCTTGATGACCGGCGGACCTCGTCGGAACACGAGATCCGCGACCGCCTCCAGCGGTATCTGGGCTCCCGTCGGCGTGGAGATCAATACCCGCTTCAACGTCTCGGGGCTGTCGCGGAGTCCGCGCGGGTAGCGCAGGTTGACGGGATATCGCTCCAATCCCTCCACGGTGTAGGTCACGTTCATTCCGCCGATGGCGCTCTGGATGACGTCCTGCACGTCACCGACGGTCAATCCGTAGCGCGCAGCATCTTCGCGACGGATGTCGAAATCGAGGTAATAGCCACCGACCGCGCGGTCCCCGAACGCGGATAGCGTGTCCGGCAGGGTTTTCATGGCCCGTTCGATAGCCTCGGAGATCTGTTGCAGCACGCTCAGATCCGGGCCCGACACCTTGATTCCGACCGGTGTCTTGATGCCCGTCGAGAGCATATCGATGCGGGTTTTGATCGGCATTGTCCAGGCGTTGGCGAGTCCCGGGAACTGGATCGCCTTGTCCATCTCGTCCATCAACTCTCTGGTCGTCTTGCTGGGATCGGGCCACTCATCCTTTGGCTTCAAGCGAACCGTCGTTTCCAGCATCGACAGCGGAGCCGGATCCGTGGCGGTTTCTGCGCGTCCCACCTTGCCGAACACGAGAAGGACTTCCGGAAAGCTGGCCAGGATACGATCCGTCTGCTGCAGAAGTTCCTTGGCCTTGGTCACGGAAATCCCGGGAAACGTAGTCGGCATGTAGAGAATGTCGCCCTCGTCTAGCGGCGGCATGAACTCGCTGCCGAGTCTCGAGAAGGGAAAATAGGTCGCGCTGATCAGCGCCGCGGCGACGATCAGCGTAACCCAGCGCCAGCTCATCGCGATGTTCAGCGCGGGTCCGTGCGCCGCATGCAGAAGGCGGTTCAGAGGGTTGGCGTGCTCGGCAATGATGTTGCCCCGGATGAAGTACCCCATCATCACGGGCACCAGCGTCACCGCCAGGATGGCGGCCGCGGCCATCGCGTAGGTTGCCGTGAACGCGAGCGGGCTGAACAGCCGACCTTCCTGAGCCTGCATGGAGAAGATCGGCAGGAACGCGACCGTGATGACCAGCAGCGAGAAAAAGAGTGCCGGGCCTACTTCACGTGAAGAGGCCGCTATGGTCTCCCAGTGTTCTTCGACGGTCAGGGCCGATCCCTTGGCTTGGCTCGCTCGCGCCAGATGCTTGTGCGCGTTCTCCACCATCACGATGGCGCCATCGACCATCGTACCGATCGTGATGGCGATGCCGCCCAGCGACATGATGTTGGCGTTGAGCCCCTGCCATCGCATCACGATGAACGCCATCAGGATCCCCAGCGGCAGCGTAAGGATTGCGACCAGTGCGGAACGCACATGCAGGAGGAAGGCGATGACGACCAGGCTTACGATGAGAATTTCCTGGGCGAGCGACGTGTTGAGGCTGGTGACCGCACGTTCGATGAGATCGCCACGGTCGTAAACCGTCACGATCTCTACCCCTTCGGGCAGACCCTTCGCAAGCTCGTCGAGCTTCGCGCGAACCCCCTCGATGGTGGCCAGCGCGTTCTCGCCCGAACGCATGATGACGATCCCGGCAGCCACTTCACCTTCTCCGTTCAGCTCGACCACGCCGCGGCGCAGTTCGGGCCCAATCTGCAACCGGGCAACGTCCTGCAGGCGAATCGGAGTTCCGTTCGCGTCGGCACCGACCGGAATGGATTTCAGGTCTTCGAGCGAGCGAATGTATCCGAGCCCACGCACCATGTATTCGGTCTCGGACATCTCAATCAAGCGGCCGCCAACGTCGTTGTTCGACCGCTGGATCGCCCGCTTGATCTTTGCCAGGGATATGCCGTAAGCCATCAGCGCGTTCGGTTCTACTACAACCTGGTACTGCTTCACGAATCCACCTACCGACGCTACTTCGGCTACCCCGGGTACCGTCTGCAGTGGATAGCGCAGATACCAATCCTGTATCGAGCGCAGCTCTGCCAGGTCGTGACGCCCGGTCCGGTCGACCAGCGCGTACTCATAGATCCAACCGACCCCGGTCGCATCGGGCCCCAGCGACGGATTGATCCCGTCCGGCAGCCGTCCACTGACGTAGTTGAGCGATTCCAGCACCCGGGATCGCGCCCAGTACATATCGGTGCCGTCTTCGAAAATGATGTAAACGAACGAAATGCCGAAGAACGAGTAGCCGCGTACGACCTGGGCCTTGGGTACCGCGAGCATGGCCGTCGTGAGGGGGTAGGTCACCTGATCCTCGACGACTTGCGGTGCTTGTCCCGGATATTCGGTGAACACGATGACCTGGACGTCGGACAGATCGGGAATGGCGTCCAGCGGTGTGGTGAGATATGCCCAGGCCCCGACGGACGCCACCAGCAGCGTTGCAATCAGAACCATGAAGCGATCCCTTATCGCGAGGTCGATCAGCGAGGCGATCATGGCGCGTCACTCGCACCAATTTCCGTCATCTTGGCGGCGGCCTCACGAAGCTTCGATTCGGAATCGATCAGAAACTGCGCCGATGTCACGATCTCCTCACCTGGCACCACGCCCTTGAGAACTATCACCCGCCCGCCTGATTGAAGCCCCAGCTCAACCTTGCGCGGCTCGAACTTGCCTGGCGATCGAACGACGAATACCTGGGCCTCTGAACCGGAACGAACGACGGCCTCGGATGGGATCACCGTGACGCTTTCCTGTTTGGACGCTTGCACCGTAATCTCGACGAATGTCTCGGGCTTCAACGCCAGAGACGGATTGTCGAACTCGATACGAACCTTAACGGTGCGCGTCTTGGATTCCGCGTACGGATAGATGTACGCAACCTGTCCGTGAAATACCTGTCCCGGGCGGGCGGCAAGCGTCATCTGGGCTTCATCGCCTACTTTGACCCAGGGCAGTTCGTACTCGAAGATATGGGCGTAGGCCCATACGCGCGACAGATCTGCGATCACGTACAGCTCCGTGGCCGGGGATACGTGCTGCCCTTCTCGTGCGCCGATTCGCGTGACGATGCCGGCGGCGGGCGAGTGAATATGCAGTGTTTTCTGCGGCGCGAGGCTGGCTTCGAGTTCGCGGATCTGATGTTCCGGCACATCGAACAACTCCAGGCGGGTACGGGAACTCTGCACGAGTTCTTCCGCCCCGCGACGGATATCTTCTACCGGACTGTTCTTGAGGGTCTCGTTGTTCTTCAGTGCCAGTACGTACTCGCGCTGGCTGGCGACGAGTCTGGGCGAGTACAGGCTCAGAAGGATGGTGTCCTTCTCAACCTGTTCACCGGTGGTATCGACGAACAATTCTTCGATCCAACCTTCGACCTTGGGATGGAGTTTGGTGATTCGCGTCTCGTCATAGCCGATGCGTCCCACCGCACGCACCGTGTGGCTGAGTGAGGCGAGTTCGGCTTTGGCGGTGCGTACGCCAATGTTCTGTTGAACAACCGGATCGATGCTCACCGTACCAGCGAGTTCGTCGGTTCCCGCCTCGCTCGCATACACGGGTATGTAGTCCATGCCCATGGAACCCTTTGCTGGCACGGGGGAGGTGACGGTCGGGTTCATGGGGTGTCGGTAGTACAACGGAACTCGTTCGGGTTCGGCCGGTGACGCCGTGCTTGTATCCACGGGCGTCGACCGTGCGAGCCAGTACCCGGCGGTCACGCCGGCGACCAGAAGCAGAATTGCAGCGATGGTCAATTTACTGCTCATGGACTACCTCCCCTCCAACGGCAGCGTAAAGCCGCGCCAGTGCCTGGTGGGCGACGCTCAGCGATCGCCAGTACTGCGTCTCGTAGCTGAACAGGGTGACCTGACTGCGGACCAGATTCAGAAAGTCGACCTCGTTTACCTGATATCCAGCGAGCATGGACTGAACGGTCTGGCGTGCCTGGGGAATGATTCCGGTACCGAACAGCGAAAACGCTTCGCGTGCCTGCGTGTACTCCGCCGTGGCCCGGGAAATCTCTGCATACGCCGCGTTTAGTTCGCTCTGCAATGCGTAGCGCTGAGCCAGTACCTCGCTGGTGCGTTGATCGACCGCACTCGCTCGTTTCCGGGTGGGGTAAATCGGAAGGTTGACGCTAAGCCGAACTGACAGAAAATCGGCTCGGTCTCCCCCGATGTGGGGCGCGTTCTCACCCCGGCGAAACCCGTAGAGCGCACCTACCGTGAAGTCCGGATAGTAATCCTTCTTTGCCAGGCCAAGGCGTGATTCGGCGGCCCGGAGCCTGTTCCGAATCTCTGCCAGTCTGGGTCGTAATTGATCAGCGCGCGCGAACAGGGTTGCTTCATCGGCCAGATCAGGTAGGGCTTGATTCGTCGAGGTAGGCACCCTGACCTGGCCCATCGTGGGCCGATTGATGAGTTTCTTCAGCTGCGCTGCCTCCGCGCGCCGGATTCCGGTCAGCTGTATCTTCTGATCGAGCAGCTTCGACAATTCAAGCTGGGCGAGCAGCACGTCCTGCTGCAGCCCGCTGCCCACTTCGTACTTCGTCCGGACGATCTCGACAAACTGCCTCAGGAGCAGCTGATTCCTGGCAACGATCTCCAGCGCTTGGTCGAGGTAGTGCAGCGTCCACCAACTGGAACGTACATCGCGGATCAGACGCAGGCGGGTTTCGTCGACGTTGTTCAGAGCGGCTTCGGCCTCGAATGAAGATTCCTGTTCGTGAAGCGCAAGCTTTCCCGGAAACGGAAACCTCTGACTTATTCCGACCTGCATCTGGGTCATCGGCTCTTGTCCGGTATTGAACGTATCCGTTGGTAGATTCATCGCGTTGAAGCTCAAGACCGGATCGGGCAGCGTGCCGACCTGGGATGGGATCGCCGCCCTCGCTTCATAGCGAGCCTGCATCTGCGCAAGATTCGGGTTGTCGGCGATGGCGATGGCCAGCGCCTCGTCCAGGCTCAGGACGCTGGCCGCAGCGGCTGGCGACGCGGCGAAGACTGCCGAAAGGGGGGCGGAGGTGAGTGAGCACACAACCATGCAGACGCACAGTAGTCGATGGTGCTTCATTCGGCCCGGGGTGTTCATGGACATGCTAGTGCGCGTGGTGGGCATGGCCGTGTTCCTTTGCTTCGATGGTCGGTTCAGCCACAGAGGGTGGTTCGTGGTGACCGGGCGCCGCATGTCCCGCGCCACCGGCACTGCGCAACAGCGCCTGGTACGCAGGGGCGTCGAGCGTGGGCAGCGCCATCATCAATGCCACCACGGGCCAGAGTTCATCATCTTTGTGGGTTGCACCCCACGCGGGCATACCGGTCATTTTGATGCCGTGTTTGGTGACCCAGAAGAGTTCGGCGGGCGTCATGAACTCCACCGACTCCGCCAGATCTGGGGCTGGCGGATTGAGTCCACGCGCCAAGGCAGTCGGCTCCTTGCCGGGCGCGCCGTGGCAGCCGATGCACATCGCGTCGAAATCGTTGGCCCCCGCGAGGATCAGATCGTCGTTGTCTAGATTCGGGACAGCGACGTCCTTCGCGCGTCGCGCCACCGAAGCGTGCGATGTCGTGGACAGCAACCAGTCGATCGGCGCGCTGTGTGGCGAGCGTGCACTGACGTCGTAGAGTCCCGAATAGGCGAACCCAACGACGGCCAATGCGCCGATGACGAATGCCGCGGCAAGCGTTGTAAATGCGTTCATAAATTCCTCGACCCGTCTGTTTCGTTCCAGAAAACGCCGCGCGGCACTCGGCGTTCGGCCGGGTGTTGGATCACGCGGGGCGTTACCCCACCGTTGCCCCAAGGGGGTCTACGAGATAGGAGGTCGAAACAGGGACTGAGGGGGTGGTTGCGCGATGAAGTTCACTGGTCGAGGTGTCAACCGAGCGTGGAGGTCGTATGGCGATTCGCTGGGGACGGATACGGTGGCCAGCGCCGTGCCACCCATCCCGGCGCACAGCATCGCGCAATCATCGCAACAGGGACAATCCATCGTCGATCGGCCGGCGTCTTCATCGGTTTGATTGGCAACAGCGACGTTGCCGTGCTGTGCGTGCTCGACATTGTGACTTGCAACGACTTCGTGACTCGCGGGGGAGCCTTGGGATCGGCACGACAGATCAGCACTGACCCATGGCGAAAAGAACAACGTCGTCGTCAGTACGTAGATCACGATTTTGCCGAAAGGATTCATCGAATGGAGCCGTCGCATCCCTGGAGACATACTCCCTAATACTCTAACCCCAACGAGCGCCCACGCCAAGGCGCCCGCGGAACGTTATGAGACGCCGATGCCAGTCGTGCGTACCCAGGGATAAATAGCGTGACCGAAGTCCGCTCGCTCGCTGGAAATCGCATCGATGTTCAGCAGCGCATCTGCCAGGTTGCCGCTGATCATGGTCTCGGAAACGGGGTACTTCACTTCTCCGTCGGCGACGTAGTAGCTGTTCTTCGCGACGCCGGAAAAGTCACCCTTTTCATTCGGCCGACCGCCCGAAAAACGCGTGATCAGCACGCCCGCCCGCGTAGAGGCGATGATCTCCTCCAGCGCAATGTCCCCAGCGTCCACCACGTAACAACCGCCACCGGTTCTTGCCCGTTCGAGCCCAGTCTTGCGGGATCCATACAGGTCCACCAGGTAGCTGCTGAGGATTCCCTCGGCAACGATGTCGATGTCTTCGGCTACGTAGCCGTCTGCGGTAAACCGGTGGCCGGCTGGCAGGCCCAGTGGTGTTGAGCGCAGCGTTAAGCTGGCGGCCGCTACACGCTCGCCCAACTTGTCCCGGTAAATGGACGTGCCGGCGATCAGCGGCGGGTTGGAGATGTTCTGCAGCAGGAAGCCGATGAAGTCGGATAGGGCATCCGGAGTAATGATGAGATCCCCGGTAAACTTCCCCGGTATTTTCTGCGTGCGAACCTGGCCGGTGGCCTGGCGCAGTAATTCATCGGTTGTGCCTCGTTCCTGTATCGGCACATCGAGTGCCTCGCTGACGAACCCGGTGTAGTTGAACGACGAGACCTCGTCGCCTTCACGGGCGGTGAACATCAGGGAACCGCCGTAACGCGCCGAGGTGCAGTCGAAACACACGCCGTTGCTGTTGGCGAGCACTTCCGCCTGCCCGGTAAAACTGATGCTTGCGCTGCCCAGGGTAATCGTTGGATAGGTTTCGGCGGTGTAGTTCAGCAGCTCCTTGAGATTGGTGAACATCTGCTCGTAGTCCGGCGTGTCAGGTCCGAAGCTGAACGATTGAGGAGCCTGCGCCTCGGCAATGGCGTTGGCCTCGTCGGGCAGCGATGCAGCAGTAGCCTGCCAAAGCTCATCGACAGCGGCATCCAGCGCCGCATCGTCCTTCTTGTTCAGTTTGACGGTACCGCGCTTGCCATCCAGCAGACCGACCAGCGTGATCTCTGAATCTTCGACGGTACGCAGCAGCGCGGGATCACCGAAGTCCGCCTGCAGTTCATGCAACTGCTGATCGGCGATGCGGGCCTGGGCCGCATCGAACCCACGTGCTGCGCATTTCTCCAAGGCCCGTTCGACGAAGGCCCGATCCGGAGCAGCGTTGCTGGACGGCGCCATCATTGCCCACCGATGTGGATGCGACACTTGATTGCCGGACCGCCCATGCCAACAGGGATGATCTGCTTCTTCCCACACATCCCCGCGCAACCCCAGGTCATCTCGTCCGAGACCATGGTCACCGATTCCAACATGTCGAAAGCGACCCCGGAGATGGTGGTGTCGGTGATGGCCCGCCCCAGTTCGCCATTCTTGATCTCGTAGCCCAGGGTCACGCCGAACATGAATTCCGATGTGGAATCCGCCTGGCCGTTGGATGGCCACATCAGGTAGTAGCCGTCGTCGATGCTGGCGATCATGTCTTCGAGTTTATCGGGACCGGGCAGGATCGCTGTGTTGCGCATTCGAATCAGCGGCTCGTCGTAGAACTGATAGGCGCGGGCGTTGCCGGTGACGCTTGCATCGAAATGGGCGGCACTCTCCTTGTTGTGCATAAACCCCTTGAGCACGCCCTTGTCGATGAGCACGGTATCGCGGCTCTCGACACCTTCATCATCCACGTAAACGGGAACGGGCAGGGTTTCGCCGTTGTGCGTATGGGCGAAATCGATCATCGTGATCAGTTCGCTGGCGACCCGTTGGCCCACCCGGTCGCCCGCCACCGAGCCCTCCTGGACGATATCCGCCTCGGTGGTGTGGCCGACGGCTTCATGAGCCAGAATTCCCGCCAGATCCGAGTCCAGGATCACGTCGTGTACCCCGGCCTTGGGCGCGACGGCTTCTCTCTTGTTCATTAGATGCGCATGCAGCGCCTCGATATCCGCATGCAGTAGCTCCGGATTGTCGAACACGTCTTCGAATTGGCCGCGGCCGCCAACTGCCTTGGCCAGTTCAATGGGTTCGCCGGCGTCGTTCTCGGTGACCAGTCGCAGATAAATCAGCGACCGGGTGACGTTGGAATAGCTCGATGACGTATCAGAGTTGTAGAACTGCTTCTCCATATCGAGGTCCCATAGCGATACGGACCGCGACTTGAGGGCTGGATAGTTGGTTGCGATGTGATCGTCCAGTCCCTTCAGTATCGAGATCACCTGCGCCGCGGTCCGGCGTGGCCGGCGGGTGGAGAAATCGCTCGAAAAGCTAGCCTGGGCTGACGGAAGAGACAGCTCACGGGGCGCATGACGCGCCAGGAAGTCCGCGTTGCGGGTCGCGTCGCCAATGGTACCTTCGATCGCATCACTCGACAGTTCGGCGCGCGAGGCGAAGCCCCAGATACCGTCTTTGAACACCCGGGCCGACACGCCGCTGTCGACGCTCCGGGTATTGCCCACGACGTCGCCGTTGAGCAACGTGATGCGCGTATTGGTGTTCTGCTGCAGACGCAGCTCCGTGTACTCGCTGAAACGATTCGCAAAAGCCGCGAGATTGGTGTCCTTGATCATGCCGATACATCATTTGGTGAAGCGTGTAGTGTCATGCCAACGGGTAGGCGTTGTCACCCGTGGGTGATGGCGGTTGGAATCTGGGGAGCTAATCATGGGTACCGTCTGGTCGGCGACGGCGGCAGTTTGTCTCGGTGCGTTCGGCGCGATGTTGGCCTTGGCTGCGGTCGTCGAGCCGAAGCTGGGCATCGACGCCGATCGAGAGGACGCCACCGCAGTCGCGCGCGGGTTTCAGCGGTCGCTTTCCCGCGGTGAGGGCGACGCGGCGCTTTCAGTGCTGGCCGAGGACGTGGTGATCTTCGAACACGGCGGTGTGGAGCGTTCCCGTTCAGAATATGCGTCGCATCACCTGGGCGCCGATATGGCGTTCCTGGCGCACCTCGAGACTGAAATCGTGCACCAGCGAGTATTCGCGGGTGACGACCTGGTGATTCTGGCCAGCGAGACCCGCCAGCACGGGACCTATCGAGGTGCCGAGATAGACAGGGTCACGACCGAAACCCTGGTGCTCGAGAAGGGCGCCCAGGGGTGGCGGATCAGCCATATCCATTGGTCCGGTGATTAGGTGACGCGAAGCCTGAGTGCCAGCGCCGCGTCAACGTAGAAGTTTGTTCAGAAGAAGTACATGAGAGATCACTGGAAGAATTATCAGACCCGTTGGCATCTGCTCGAACCGCCGTTGCGACCTGCGCGGGACGTCGTAGATGCCATCGTTGCGGCGGTGGGCGAGCAATCGTCGAACGTTCTTCTGCTGGGGGTCACGCCCGAATTGGTCGAATCGTTTGAGCATCTGACGGCAGTCGACAAGAGCGCGGAAATGATTGGCGCGCTGTGGCACCCAGCTAAATCGACACAGGTCGTGCGACATGCCAACTGGCTGGACATGGACGATTCTTTCGGCAGGTATTCTGCCGTCGTTGGGGACTGCAGCATGAATGCCCTGCAGTCCGCCGGCGAGATAGATACGCTCGTGCGCGTGGTGAGTGCCCGACTCGTCGATGGTGGGACTTTCGCGTGCAGGGTGTTCGAACGCCCGGATGAACCGATCACGGACGATGACCTTCGGATCGGCATTGACGGCGCGACCCACGGCAACTTTCATGCGTTCAAATGGCAGATTGCGATGAGCCTGGCGGAGCAGTCTGGAACGCCTGTTCGAGTCACAGATATTCTGTCGAGGTTCAATCGGCTGTTTCCTGATCGCGAGAGTGTTGCCGAGAAAACCGGGTGGCCCATGGAAGTGATCAACACCATCGATGTTTATGAACAATCGGATATGTCACTTTGCTTTCCGAACCGCCAGGAATTTGAACAGCACTTTGCGCAGGGCTTTCGAGAGTTTGAGTGGTTGGCGTGTGGAACCTATGACCTTGCGGAACATTGTCCGATCGTGGTGGCGAAGTCCTGACGAGGTCACTCGTGAGCAGTAACGATCTCAAGGTTTCTAACAGCAGGTCTCATGCCTGGCCGGCCGTTCGGCTTGGATTGGCTGCTGAGATTTCCGCGTTGTTGGCAGAACTGAATGAGACGCAGTGGTTGAGCCAGGAGGCGATCGAAACCAGGCAGATGCATCAGTTTAGGGAGCTGCTGAAATTCGTCATCCAACACTCACCGTTCTATGCACAGCGGTTTGCGTCTTGCGGTGCCAGCGTGAGTGATTTTCGGACGATTGATTCGTTGCGAGGACTGCCTTTGCTTGCACGGCAGGAACTCCAGGCGGCGGGCGCCGAGTTCTTCTGCAAGGACATCCCCAGGGATCAGGGAAAGATCGGCGAGACTCAGACATCGGGTTCCACGGGGGAACCTGTACGGATTCGCAAGTCCGGGATTGCCCAGCTGTTCTGGCACGCTCATTCGTTCCGCAACCACGCCTGGCATCAGATTCCGTTCGATGTTCGCTACAGCATCATTCGACCGACGGTGGATGCCTATGCAGAACAGCCGAACTGGGGTGCACCCTTCGTGTTCCTGTATGAAACGGGACCTGCCCAGGTCATCCCTATAACGACCCCTCTGGCCGAACAGTTCGAACTGCTTCGCAAATTCCAGCCGGAAACGCTCCTGGTCTACCCGAGCAACCTCAGATACCTCGTTGACCGGTGGCGCGCTGAAGGTTCCTGTCCGCGGGGACTGACCCACATCAAATCGATTGGTGAGACCTTGCCGGACGATTTGAGACGGGCCGTAGCGGAGCTCGATGGCGGGATCTCCCTGATTGATGGTTATTCATCACAGGAATGCGGCGTGATCGCGATGCAATGTCCGGAGGGCGGCGGTTATCACGTAATGTCGGAATCGCTGATCGTGGAAATACTCGACCAGGACGGAGAGCCCTGTGCACCTGGCGAGATCGGCAGGATTGTCGTTACGGATCTCGTCAACCTCGCCTCACCGCTCATTCGCTACGACATTGGCGACTACGCACAACTCGGTGGATCGTGTTCTTGCGGTAGAGGGCTGGCAAGGCTGGATAAGATTCTCGGTCGGCGCCGCAACCTGATCGTGAAACCGAACGGCGATCGCCACTGGCCGCTGGTCGGGTTCCATGATTTCGACGACATAGCGCCGATCCGGCAGTACCAGATGATTCAGGAGACCGTTGAGCGGATCACCGTGCGTTTCGTTACGGATGAACCACTCACGGCCGATCAGAAGACAGCGTTTACCGGCCTTGTGCAGAAGGCGCTTGGCTATGAATTCGAGATGGAAATTCTCGATCAACGAGACAATCTGCCGCGCCAGCCGGCGGGAAAGTTCGAAGAGTTCATTTCGAAGGTCTCATGAGCTTTCTCCGGGAAGGAATCCTTGAGGGTGAGGCTAGCTTCGGCTGTGGATGTCTGAGAGTTGCTTGCGCGCGCATCGAACTCGCTTCAACATCGAGATCGTTTTTTTTGGGGTCAGGAGGTCGAGACTGTGGAAGAGTTGGAGGTCGCGGTGGACGCGCTGAGCCATCATGTGGCTAAGCTCGAAAACATCATTGACGTGATGTTGCAGGAGGCGGAGAACGGAACACTTGAGCGCGCGGCCGCGTCGATAAGGTCAGCGCTACTGAACGGTGACGGCGATTGATGCCGCTGTCTCCCGATACACAACTGGAGGAAATGCTCAAACTGCTCGTTGAGCGATTCGGCGCCGACCGAAGTCTGGGGGAAGTTTTCGCGACCTGTCATGCACTGCGCATGGCGAGAGAAGGTCGAGACTTTTCCGTGTCGGATATCGCCAGGGCCACCGGGTTGCCCAAGCAGAATCTGGCCCGTTGGCTGAAGTACCAGGTCAGCATTGGCCAGGCGAACACCCGGCCGTCGGAGGATGACGCGCGTCGGCAGAACATCTCCATTACCGACCCGGTCTGGGCGTTTCGACACCTCGAACGGGCCGCCGAGATTTTCGGCTGTGATCTGGACACGCCACGCCGACGCTAGACAGCGGCAATTTTCACGCGCAATCAGTTAGACGGTCGGCAACGGAGCTTCGTCCCCCGTCCGGTGTTGCCATGACCCGATGCGGGCCGCCAGGTCGCTGATGCGGTCTCGTTGTGCCGAATCGTCGAACAGGTTGGTCTGTTCGTACGGATCGGTCTCGAGGTTGAACAGCTCGCACCTATCGCCGGCGCAGAGGTTCAGCTTCCACCGGCCGGACACTATCGAGCGCCAGGACAGAGCGTTCATCCGGTCTATCTCCGGGGTTGCCATGGCCCGGTCCCGGTGCTGCAGGCTGGTTCCGTTCCACTCGATGAACACGTCGTTGTCCTCCAGAACGGCCTCACCCTTCAGCACTGGGAGGCGGCTCTCCCCCTGGAGGTGTCCGGGTATAGCCTGACCCAACAGGTCCAGCAGGGTGGGCACCAGATCGATATGTCCGATGTCGCCGCCGATCTCCGTCTGGCCTCCTTGCAGCCAGGGCGCGCTGACCAACAACGGCACTCTGGCCGACTCTTCGTAGAGAGACCGCTTTTCCAGCATGCCGTGGTCCCCCACCTGGTCTCCGTGGTCGCTGGTAAACACCACCGCGGTGTTCTCGGATATCCCGGTGCGCTCCAGGGCATCGGTGATTTTCCCGACCATTCGATCCACCAGGCTGATATTGGCGAAGTAATGGGCGCGCAACTGCTGCCAGCCCAGCTCTGTCGTCACGTCCTCGTTCACTGCTGCCCAGGTGGTCATGTAGAGGTCTTTACTGGGATCTCCCTGTCCGTTCAAGTACTGCAAGTAGTAGTCTGCTTTCAACCGGTTGAGCAGTGATACGCCCTGGGGCTTCTTCAAGAAAGTAGGCCCCAGGGGCAGATCTCCGGGGTCGTACATTTCCTGCAGAGGGCCGACGTAGGGTGGATGGGGTTCCTCGCAGCTTACGTAGAGTACGAAGGGCCGTTGCCGGTGTTTCTCGATGAAGGTGGCCGCTCGGTCCCCGAGGAACGAGGCCACCTGGAATTCCTCGGGCAATGTACTCCGTTTAATCGCCGAGAACCTTGCCATGCCTCCCGCCTCGATGTCGGGTTGAAAGCCATGTGCGATGAGATGCTGTGCGTAGTCGCTGGACCGAGGATCGTGACCGGCCGGGAGTTGGCGCGCTCCACCCGTCGTGCTCACCCAGCGGGTAAAACCGTGCTGGGGTACCAGACCGTTGCCCAGGTGCCACTTGCCCTGGTACCCGCAAAGGTAATCGGCCGACACCATTTCCGCAATGCAGGGGACCTCTGGGGGTAGGCGCATCCCGTTCAGAACCGGCCCGGCGGTGTGTGGGTACAGGCCGGTCATGATGGAACCTCGGGATGCCGTGCAGACGGCCTGGGTGACGTAGCAGTTGCGGAAGACGAAGCTTCGGGATGCCAGGGCGTTGAGGTTGGGCGTGTCTATCCAATCGTTGCCGTAGCAGGCCATGGTGTCGTGGCGCTGCTGATCACTGAAAATGAACACCAGATTGCGGTTTCCCGCCATTACGATACCTTTGCCGACTGGGAACGGATCATACGTTCGGCAGTGTGGGCGTGGAGCCATGCAATGACCAGACTGGATGAGGAACGCGAGGCGCAGAAACCGTGGCGTCTTAGGAAGCCGGCCGCAGCGAAGGTGATCGATATGATGCTGCGCCGCGAATTTCTGAAACCGGAGGCAGTGCGCGAGTTGGAAACACGCGAACTCGGGCGCATTCTGCGGTTCGCGAGAAGCGAAGTCCCTTACTACCGATCGCACGACGCCTGGGCGGAGTTTGCATTGGACGCACCGGCCGGCCGTGAGGTTCTAGGCGCGTTACCCATCATCAGTAAGCGCGACGTCCAGGAGAATGTCGAGCAACTGCGCGCCGAGCGCCTGCCTCGAGGTGAAAAGGCAGTGACCTGGACGAGTTCCTCCGGAACCACCGGGCGACCGACAAAGGTCCTTTTCAGCCAGCATGCGATCGCGATGTTCGGTCTTCTGGTTCAGCGGCCGTTGCGTTGGGCGCGAATCGAGCCTGATTGGACCCAGGCTGTGATACGCCTGGCGCGCGATCTGCCCCGGCAGACCGACGGTGCGCTGCTTGCCGACGGTGCGATCCACCGTGCGCCTGGCTGGATGTACCTCGGCAACTGGTTTCACACCGGACCGATGATCGGCTTCAACAGGAGCAATCCCGTTGAAGAACAGATTGACATGCTGCGCAAGGAGCGGCCGCAGTATCTGATCACTTTCCCGGGTACGCTCGAGACGTTGGTGTACGCCTGCCAGGGAAAACCAGTCGACAGCCTACGCGCCTTCAGGACAATCAGCGCCACCCTGACCCAGGGCATGCGTGATCGGGTGGAATCTGCAACCGGGCTGCAGGTGTACGAGGCCTACGGGCTGAATGAGATCGGCATTGTCGCGCATCGTTGCGATGCGGGCCGCTACCACGTCAACGCTGAACACTGCCTGGTGGAGATTGTGGACGCGGCGGGTAAACCCTGCGACGCAGGCGAAACCGGTCGGATTCTTGTCACCAGCCTGACGAACTATGCGATGCCGCTGATTCGTTACGATACCGGGGATTTAGCCGAGGCCGTCGAAGGGCCTTGCAGCTGTGGCCGGACGCTACCGTGTATCGGACGAATCGTGGGACGCTACCGAGCGATGCGCCATGCGCCCGAAGGCACTTCACGCCGCGTGAATCTGATCGCGGAAACGATCGATGGGCTGCCCCTGGAAGTTCTTGCGCGTTTGAGGGAATACCATCTGCACCAGTTCAAAGACGACAGCTTCGAGCTGCGCCTTGTGACCGTGGGCGAGCCTGAGGAACGTCTCGTCGGTGCTGTGCGGGTGGCCTGGGATGCAGAAAACGATGAATCGACGCCCTTGCGAATCGTTCCGGTGGATGAGATTGCCCTGGCGCCCGGGGGCAAGCAGCAGGAGTTCACGTCCGATTTCTTCCCGCCGGTTCACGAGGGGTCTGAACTCAGCGCCGGCGCAAGCTGACCACCGGACAGCAGTCACCAAATGAGCTGTCCGGTGATGCGACGGAGAGTGGTTCAAAGCCGAACTCTTCAGCCATGTGGATCAGCCCATTTGCGTCCGTGAGGTGGTAGACGGCGTTGCTGTTGCGATGCAACTGCAGGGTCGCGACGTGATCCGCCGACCAGCCCTGGCGACTGACCAGACGGTCCAACCCGCCGGCCATGTCCTCGATTGCGGCGACAACGTCGCGGGGACGTACGCCCGTCGCCTGATCTTTATGCAGAGCGCCCCAGAGCCGGAACTTCAGCGCATCCAGGCTTGCGATCAAACCGGCGTCGAGGTCCGCCGCGATGTCGGTGAGTGAACCGGTAAGACCGGGCGGTGCGAACAGCCGCACGACGAAGATGCCACCGGGCGCCAGCATCCGGCGGATTTCGCAGAGCAGCGTGCGCTGTCCATGTGGGTAGCTCAACGTCCCGAAACCGCCATCGCAGACAATGACGTCCTGGGACACATCTGCGATCGGCGCAGAAGTCCAAGATCCCAGCACAGCTGAGCCTTTCGGCCCTGGCCAGACGGCCTCGACCATCTCCCTCGAACTGTCCAGTGCGCGCACTGCTGCACCTTCGGGCCAGCCGAGCAGAAAGAGTTCCGGCGTCACCCCCAGGATCAGCGCCTGTGCGTTTCGGGCGCCCGGCGCGCAACGTGACACGCTGCGTTCGAAGAGGTCGATGTCCTCCGGCGATGGACGCAGTGGTGGTCCCACGAGATGCCAGGATCGTGCGATGTGGGGCCAGTGCGTCAGTTGTTTCGTCATCGATAGTCGCCAACGCGTTCGAATTCGCCCAGCGTGCGATCGAATCGTTCCCGGTAAGCGGCGAGCTGCGATTCGCTCAGGGTTGCCAACCCTTCACCCACTTCACCGCGTCGGATGAACCTGCCTGACTGCTTGACAAAGTAAGGGCTGTCGGAAACCCCTTCGAAGTGTGCGTTGCGTGGCCCCAGTTGGGATTCATGAGCTTGCATGGCTTCGAACCGGCATTGTTCACGCGTGCGCGCCATGGTTGTTTCGTTCACGTCGATCCCGCAGAAATCGGCCATATCACGCACGGTCTGATCGAAGTTGCGCTTCAGGTCTTCAAAGCGGAGGTAGTGGATTGGAAGTCCGTAGGCGTTCTCCAGCCAGGGACGGAGGTGATCGAACCAGTTGTACTCAGCGTCATGGAGAAAGTTGTCGAAATGTTGTTCGAAGGTTCCTTCGAAGCGCTTGAAGTTCCGACGATGGTGATAGAGCGACACGCAGACATCGCGTCCGTCTCGCAACACAAAGATAAAACGCCCGCGCCGGCCCTTGCGGAACCGACGATAGTCATCGTGAGATTTCAAAATGCGCGGCGAAGGTGTGACCGCCGGTTGTACCTGGCGCATCGCCGCATACCAGACCCAGGGTGAGACGTCGAACAGATGGTCGAAGTTCATATCACCCGCCGTGGTCAACTGGTAGAGGATTATCTGACCCCACGTTGTCCCTGATTTCGAGAAGGTCGAGACCAAGATGTCGGAATCGGCTTCACCAAACTCCGCCACGTAGCGTCGATAGCGATATTCGAACTCCAGGTCGTTTCTGGGATTACCCGGCAACGCCCGCGCCAGCAGGCGCGTGGCCGCGTGCAACAGCCGCTGCCGGGCGATGTTGCTCGCATTGCGGATTATCGTGTCGTCAGGTGGTGAGTTTGCCGGGTGTGATCCTTTGGCCTCCAATAGGTGTCCCTCAGAAAGAGTGTTGGTCCGATAATGATCAAGGTACCAAAATACCAGAGGTCAAGGACGATTCAAGATTCTAACGGCGCGAATCAGAACACGGTCCGTCTGCCGATAAATTGCGTCGTCAAAGACGTTCAGCGAATGATCATCCTCGGGATTGGCCAGCAGGTCTGAGCGCGCCTCGATGCGGAAACCGGCTTGCTCAATCTGGTTGACGATATGGGCAATCGAGATCGGCAGTGATTGGCGACAGTCTCTTGCCAATGCCATCACCCGGGCGGAGAGCTTCGTTTTCTTCGCCGATGAGCAGTCCGTGGTCTCGCCCAACTGCGTTCGCGAAATCAACTTCGCACTCGATGAAGACAAACCGATCTACGTGGTGCAACTCGACGATGTGACGTTCCCGGATGCGCTGCGCCTGTCGTTGAGTGACCGCCAGATTCTCATCCGCTCGAATTTCGACGAGCCCACCTTTCGGGATCGGCTCGCGGCGGCACTGCATCGCGAAGCAGATCTGGAGGAGCTGCCCGCGCACGCACGACGCAAGCGTGCGAAGGTTTGGCCGTGGTGGCTGACGGGCGTAGCGATAGTGGTAGGGGGCGTGCTCGCGTTTGCCTGGCTCACCACCAAGCCGGTACCATCGTTTTCCAATCCCGCTCAGGTCACCAGCGCCACGG
Source organism: Gammaproteobacteria bacterium (assembly GCA_004357385.1). Taxonomy (GTDB): domain Bacteria; phylum Pseudomonadota; class Gammaproteobacteria; order Pseudomonadales; family Azotimanducaceae; genus SMWF01. The sequence continues at coordinate 153,640 of SMWF01000019.1, forward strand.
GTGTGGAGGAGTATCCTGCGTGGTCGCCGTCCGGACAGATGATCGCCTATCAGTCGAACGAGGACGGCGACTGGGACATCTGGGTGAGGCAACCGGGCAGTAGTGAGGCGATCAATCGCACCACGTCCAACGACGGCCACGACATGTTCCCGAGCTGGTCTCCCGACGGGCGCTCGATCGCCTTCTGGTCCGACCGGGACGGCAGCGGCTACTACCTCATGCCGGCGCTGACGGGTGATTCGAAAAAGCTGGTCTCTCTTACGGTCGATGCACTCGGCAGCTTGCGTTACAAACCGATCGGCCCGCCGCGCTGGTCCCGCGACGGCAAGCGCCTCATGTATGTGGTCGGCACGATCACCTCCGGAGCGTACGGCGAAGTGTTGTCACTCGAGACGGGTGAAACGCAACGCTTTGAGATGCCCGGCCTGGTCGCCCAACGAAGAGCTCGTTACATGGGTGGCGGGTTGGCACCGCGAATACGAAACCTCTGCGATCAGCGTGCTGCGACTCGCGGATGGCGCCACCGGTTTGATTACGGATGACCGCCTGCAGCACCTGAATCCAACCTGGGTGGACGATGAGCGCATCGTCTACGTGGTGAATAGAGGATCGAGCCGGGATCTGTGGCTGCAGTCGCTCACGGCCGATCTTCTGCCGCGCGGTCCGCCCCTTCGCCTCACCACGGGTGTTGGCATGCGCCAGGCAAGCCTTTCTCCAGATCGTTCGAAGCTCGCGTATTCCAAGGGACGCCGAATCTCGAACGTGTGGCGCGTTCCGATCCTGGCAGACCGTCCCGCGACCTGGTCCGATGCACAGCAGGTGACGTTCGATCAAGCGTGGGTCGAGTTCATTGATATTTCCCTTGATGGAACCCAGCTCGTCGTCAGCAGCGACCGTTCGGGCAACAAGGACCTGTGGCTGTTGCCGGCGGACCCGCAGGTGCCAGAGCGGGTTCAGCTCACCGACACCCCGTATCCTGAGTGGGGTCCCACCTGGTCGCCGAACGGAACCGAGATTGTTTACTACGCATTCCGCGACGGTGCGCGCTCGTTGTATTCCGTGGCCGCTGAAGGAGGTCTGCCCGAACGCATCGACGTGGGCGCATTGAAGGAAACGTTCATTGCGTCATGGTCGCCGGACGGCGCTCGACTTGCGTTTCGTGGAACGGACGCCAACAACAACAACGACATCTACACGCTCGAGCCCCTCAGCGGCACGGTCGAACGTCTGACGACCGATCCCGGCGTGGATCTGTTTGCGGGCTGGGCACCGGACGGATCGATAACGTTCGTCTCGACCCGCGACGGCAACAGCCGAATCTGGCGCATATCCGTCGAGGGTGGTATTCCGGAACCCATCAGTGGTCCGGGGATGAGTTACTACGACTGGGCCCCGGATGGCCGATATCTGTACGCCATCGGGGTGCATGCTCGGGCCGATGATATCTAGGAGCTGGCGGTGACCGGCGAGGAACGACAGGTCACCGCCCTGGTCGGTAAGCGTCGCGGCCACATCGGCACCGAAGCGTTTGCCACTGACGGTCGCTATCTCTACTTCACGTGGGAGGACGACCTCGGCGACATCTGGGTCATGGATGTGACCTGGGCACGCGAGTTTTGACCACAAGGCAGGCTCATCGGAGCCTCGTCAAGGATTCAGACTCGGCAGCGCAATTCGGGTTGCGCGCGATCGGGTTTTCCGCCAACGGGCGCGCGCTGCCGCGAGTTCGCGATTTAGACCACTCAGATCCAGCGCGATGTCCGAATCCGAGTAAGCCGCAACACTCAGCTGAGCTACCGCGGCGATCAGTTCGTCGGTGCCGTAGACCGTGCTGAACCGGCGCGCGTCCATGCCAGTCCCGAGTCGTTCCAGCCAATGCAGCATGGCGTGATAGACGGCCCTTGGCGTGCTTTGCCGCCGCAAGGTTCGCCGCAAGGTTCGCCGCAAGGTCCCGCGTAGTTCGTTGAACGCGTACTTTTCCGACTGACGATGCACCCGTTTCGCGGCGTGGAAACGACTGGTCAGCGCTGCCAGGGTGGGCCGGGCCAGAGTCACAGCCGCAAGCACGGCCGCAAGCGATGCCAGGACAAACTGCCAGTTTGTGGCGGAACGCATCGAAGGCCCGTTCACGGCAGTGGGGCCGGCCACGGAGAACGACGCGGCGGGCACTGATGAGGTGTCGATCTTACCGGTCCCGGTATTCCACCAGTCCAGCCGGACGCCGGGCAGCGTGAACTCGCCGCCCGACTCGAACACCAGGGTCAGCTTTTCGCTGCGTCGCCCGGGCGGTCCCTCTTCGAGGATCGGCGTGTCTGCGTAGATTGACACGCCTTGGAGATCGAGGCTCGGCACCAGTCGTGGCAGGAATAGGGCTGGCGTGCCATCGAGCTTGGCCGTGTAGACAACGACGACCGCATCGCCGACCTGTAGTGACGCGATGTCGCCTGTTATTTCCTGGCTGAGCTTCAGTTCGCGCCCGGCGATGTATGGCTGCAGGTTCTCTGCGCCGGGTGGCACCGTTGCACGCAATACGATGTCAGGAATCGTGATCTCGGCACTCAACGGTTGCCCACCTGGATTGGCGTAGCGGATCTGCATCCTCTGCCCACCGATCCGATAGGTCGCGCCACGCAGCGGATAGACGCGGTATTCGCGCACGATGCCCGACCAGGACTCCCCGCCAACGCGCTCGCTTGTCGGGAACGAACTGTCCGGCGGCAGGCGGGTGATGGCGCTGGGGATCTCGAAGGTTGGAAATACCGGAGGACTCGCGAACCAGGTCGGCACGAGCACCGTCACACGCAGGTCGGCCGCTTCGCCCACGGATACGGATTCCGGCGACAACTCAACGCGCACGATGGGCTGCTGCTGTTCCGGTTCCTGGGCCAGCAATGTGCCGGGAAACGCAATATTGACCAGGGCAAGCGCGAGCAGCCGCCTCCTGACCGAGCTCACAATGGATCTCCTGACGCATCTTCTAACGCGCGGAGGCGGCGGCTCGCCTCGAGCAGGAATCGCGTGCGCAGAAAATCACGGGTCTGCGTGTCCACCAAGCGCATCCACTTCTCGGCGGACTCCGCGTCGATCGTGCTCTGCTGGGTGATCTCCATTTCGAGACCGCGTTTCCTGGTGTTGTCGAACACATAGTCGTCCGCGCCCAGCTCTGTTTCGTCGCCGGTATCGGATTGCTCACGGCTACCTTCGATGTATTCGAGCACGTAGCGCGCGAGTCGCAGGTTCTCTTGTGCCTTCGCCCAGCCCGGCGCCTCCACCACGGCCTGTTGGTAGGCGGTGATTGCTTTGCCGTAGGCGCGGCCCTTCATGAATGCGTTGGCGCGATTGAAAAAACCCTCGGCTGTCGGGATGCGCCCGAACGCGGCTGCGGATTGGTCGTACTGGCCGGACCGATACAGTGCAACGCCCTGCCAGGCCGGGTGGTCGAAATGATTCGCGGCTGCGGCAAATTCCAGCGCCTCGTACGCACGGCGACCCTGCTGGTCGGGCGTCAACCACAGGCCCGTGAAGTCGCCGCCTCGCCAGGCCAGCAATCCCAGGACCGTGCACGCGATGAGCGTCGCGAGCAGAAAGAACTTCAGGAACCCGGACGGCCACCGTGCTCTGGTTATCTGCTCCACGCGCGTCACCATCGCATGGTCCAGCCGCGCCGAAACCACAACAGCACCAGCAGCGCCGCGGGCCACAACAACCACCAGCCCTGGTCGCGCCAGCGCGCGTCGGGATCATCCGCCTGGCGCAGGTTCGATTCGATCAGCCGCAACAGTTGCCGGATATCGCCGTCACCCGCACTGGCGCGCACCACCGGAACGTTCGCCTCGCTGCTGATCCGGCGTAAAACGGAGGTGTCGATAGCCGTGTCCAGCCGACCGCCGCTGCCAGCGAGCACGGGTGCGCCATCAGGCATCAGCGCCACGCCGCCTTCATTCGTGCCAATAACCAGCGCGACCATCGAGGGCGCGTCCGGCTGGGACGCAAAGCCGACCAGCGTTGCGATGTCGCTGGCATCGAAACCATCGTTGACGAATAACAACGTACCGGTAGTCGACTGCTCCCCGAGCAGATGTTGTGCGAGCGGAAGCACGGTGCTGAGGTCCGCGCCCGGCGCGGGCATGATCCCCGGGTCGAGGCTCTCCAGAAACGGCTTCAGTACGCCAATATCCCTGCTCGGCGGCACCACTACGTGGGCGGTGCCGGCATAGGCGAGCAATGCGGTGCGCGATCCGGTGCGCGCTGCGATCAGGTCGAGCACCTTGAAACGCGCGCGGTCCAGTCGCGTCGGCTGTACATCGTTGCTGCGCATCGAGTCCGATACTTCGACGGCGATGACAAGCGGCGCGGTTTCCGCAAACCACGGGCTCGGCTGTTTGTTCCAGCTGGGGCCCGCGGCTGCCATGACGAGCGCCGTGAGTGCGACTGCCATACCATCGACGGGCCGGTAGGCCTTGGTTGTGTTGCGATTCACGGTTAATGCGTCGCGCAGGTGGGGCGCTAGCAAGGATGAGACCTGGACGGGGTTCGAGCCAATTTGCCGCACCAACCACCAGGTCAGGCCGACAACCGGCAGAGCCGCAAGCCATGCAGGGCGCAGCAGATGAAGCAGTTCGAGTTCCATCACACTCGAGCCCCCCGGCGGCGTGCTCCGATCAGCAGCCAGGCGTAACCGAGCAGCGCCAATATCGTTGCGACGCCGGCAGGCCAATGTACAAGGGACTCGCGCGGCCGCCACGACTGGGTCCGGACATCGGCCGCAGCCACGGAGTCGATGCGCCGGTACACCTCGTCCAGCGAGGATTCATCCTCAGCTTTGTAGAACTGGCCACCGGTGCGATCGGCAATGGCCTGCAGCACCTCGAAGTCCACACGGTCTTCGCCGGTGGCATCGGGGTTGCCGATGCCGATCGTGTGAATTTCCACACCGTTGAGTGTCGCGATCTCCGCGGCGTTGATCGGCGTCATCTTGCTGGCCGTGTCGTTGCCATCGGTGAGCAGGATCAATAACCGGTTCTCCACTTCGCTCGACTCGAAGGAACGAATCGACAGGCCAATCGAGTCGCCAAGCGCCGTCTTTGGACCGGCCATGCCGACTTCCATGAGGTCGACGAGTGCGCGCGCCGTTTGCAGATCGCGCGTAAACGGCAGTTGCAGATACGCTTTGCTGCCGAACACGATCAAGCCGATACGATCGCTCTGCCGTTGGTCGACAAAACGACCCACGACACGCTGTACGGCTTTGAAGCGACTCACTTTGTTGCCCTGGTCTCCCGGGAAGTCGCGATAGTCCATGGAGCCCGACAGGTCGATGGACAGCATGATGTCGCGTGCGGCCTCGGTACGAACAATCGGCTCGCCCACCCACTCGGGCTTTGCAAGCCCGGCCACCAGCAAGGTCCAGACCAGGATTGCAACGGACATCTGAGCGACACGCCGGCGTATCACCACCGCGCCGGCGCGCGCTTCGGATCCGGCCGCGCGCACGAGCGTTTCGAAAAAAGGCACGCGCAGCGCGCTGACCCGTTGCCGGTACGGGGGAAACAACCACCACACCAGCAGGGGCAACGGCAACCCAAGGAACGCCCACGGATAGACAAACTCAAGCACGGTGCAGCTGTATCCAGCGGCGTGCGGGCTGGCATAGGGCGGCGCCGTCAACATCGGGCTGGTAGGCGGCCATAGCGAGGTTGTGTGCTGCGGCAACGACCTGTGCGTCATCGTTGGCCGACTGGCACAGGAACTGTGCCCAGTCTGCTCCATAGAGATTTGCAACCTGGCGCCTTGGATAGGCAACCAGCGCCGTGCGTTTCAGCAACCCGGCAATCTGGGCTGCCGTCCCCGGACGGCGGCCAGCCTGGGATTCGATCATTGCAAGTCGTCTCAGCGCTTCGCGGCGGTAACGATTGCGATGTCGGTACGCGCCGATTTGCCAGGCACCGAACGCCGCCATGGCCAGCAACCACGCCAACAGAACCCACCATCCCGGCGTCTGTGGTATCCACGACACCGGTTCGGGCAACACGAGTTCGTGCATGCGGTCCAGCAATTGAGGCAGATTGAGCCCGTCGTATTGGCTCACCGGACCCTCCGCCGCGGTGCGGCTTGTCCCATCAGGCGACGGAGTTGGCCCAGGGTCTCTTCGCCGGCGCTCAGTGGCAGTACCGAGAGGTTGATCTCGCTCTGCCATTGGTAGATCGCATCGAGACGTGCCGAACCCTGCCGGCTGAGTGCGTCGCGTATCGTGGCTGATCCGAGATCGATCTCGGCTTGCATGTTGCCGTCCCCTACGATGGTGCGCTCGGCGCCCTCCACGCGCCGACCCATGGGGTCATGCACCAGAAACAGCAGGACGTCATTGTGGGCGGCGATGCCGCGCAGGCGACGCTGCGTGGTCGCGTCGATGCCGTCGAAATCGCTGAACACCAGCACGAGATGATCGTGGTGAGCGATGCGCGCAACGCTCCCCAGCACGCGATTCAGTGCGCCGGGTTCAAGCGTTACCTGCTTGTCCGCGTGCATCGCCAGGTTGGCCTGCGCTATTGCCTCCAGTAGCGCGTACGTGGTGCGCCGGCTGCGCTTGGGAACGAACTCGAACAGCTCGGAATCGTCGAACACGATGCCGCCGACGCGATCGCCCGCGTCGAGGATACGAAACGCCGCCATTGCGGCGGCTTCCGCAGCAGTCACCGATTTCAGGTTGAGTTTCGTGCCGAAAAACATCGACATGCGCTGGTCGACGACCAGCAGCGCGGGACGATCACGTTCTTCCGTGAATACGCGAACGTGAGGCGTTCCGGTGCGCGCGGTCGCCTTCCAGTCGATGGAACGAATGTCGTCGCCGGGAAGATACCTGCGCATCTCTTCGAAATTCAGACCCCGCCCGCGCAAACGCGAAGCGTGTCGGCCATTGAGCACGCTCGCGGCGGGCTGCCGAGGCAGGAAATTCAATCCCCGCGCGGCACCGTGCAGGCCCCGCAGGTGAGCCAGCGACACGTGAATGCGCGGGTCCAGATTCATCGCCATCTCAGGGCAGCACAATCAGGGCAGCGCGACTTGTTCGATCACGGCATCGATCACCTGATCGGGCGTGATCCCTTCTCCTTGTGCTTCGTACGACAGCATCAACCGGTGCCGCAGGACATCGTGGGCGATTGCGTGTACGTCCTCCGGGTCGACGAAGTCACGCTCGTTCAGCCACGCATGGGTGCGGCTGCACTTGTCCAGTGCAATTGATGCCCGCGGGCTGCCGCCGACATCGATCCAGCGATCGAGGTCCTTCGAGTATTTCTCAGGGGTTCGGGTCGCGTACACGAGGTCGGCCATGTAACGCTGTATCGCATCCGATACATGGACCCTGCCGATTTCCTTGCGGGCGTCGAACACGGCCTGCTGCGGCGTGCGCTCAACCTCCTGTTGGCCGGTGTCGTCGGGGCCGCCATGCCCAGCGGTTTCTTCGCTGCGCACGAGATCGATGATCAGCACCTCGTCTTCGACGGACGGATACTCGATGTTGACGTGCATGAGAAAGCGATCCATCTGCGCTTCGGGCAGCGGGTAGGTGCCTTCCTGCTCCACCGGGTTCTGGGTTGCCATGACCATGAACAATGCCGGCAGGGGATGCGTCGTACCTGCCACCGTGACCTGGCGTTCTTCCATGGCTTCCAGCATGGCCGCCTGCACCTTTGCGGGTGCGCGGTTGATTTCGTCCCCGAGCACGATGTTCGCGAAGATCGGCCCCGGCGCGAACCGGAATTCACCCTTGCCATCGACCTGGTGGTAGATCTCGGTGCCCGTGACGTCCGCTGGCAGCAGATCGGGCGTGAACTGGATGCGGCTGAAATCCGCCTCGAGGTTCGTCGCCAGCGCCTTGATGGCACGTGTTTTCGCGAGCCCGGGCAACCCCTCGACCAGCAGGTTACCGTTCGCGAGCAAGCCGATGATCAGCCGTTCGACCACGACCTGCTGGCCGATGATCGACTCGCCCATGCGTTTTTTCAGCTCCGCGATCTGCTGATACGCGCTCATGTTCTGCTACGGCACCGTTACGGAACGAAAGACCCGGGTTTCTGCCGCTGCGGGAACTCTTCGAAGGTGGCTTTGAATTGAGCGATCTTGACCATCGCCGGGGCCAACAGGAACAAATGCTCAAACCACCACTGGTAGTAGTTCTCACTCTCCTGCTCCATCCGCTCAAACGGATCCTGCCGCAGATTGAATAACTTCGGCGCCCGCAGCACCTTGTAGGGATTGATCCAGGTTTCCGCGCCGTGCGCGGTCTGCTCCCGGAACACCAGCTTGTAGTCACCGTCGCGAATGGCCACGATGTCTCCGGTGTCAGAGGCGTAGATGAATTCGTTACGTGGGCCGTCTTCTTCCTGGCCCGTGAAGTACGGCAGGAAGTTGTAGCCGTCGAGGTGCACCTTGTAGCGTTCGCCGCCGACGCTCGTGCCTTTTTTGAGCTTCTCCTTGATGTTGGCATCGCCGGCCGCAGCCACCAGCGTAGGCATCCAGTCCATCATCGCAATCACTTCGTTCGACACCTGGCCCGCTTCGATCTTAGCTGGCCAGCGCACCATCATCGGCACCCGATAACCGCCCTCCCAGTTGGAGTTTTTCTCGCCCCGGAACGGTGTGTAGCCGCCGTCGGGCCATGCCAGTAACTCCGCGCCGTTGTCCGTCGAGTACATGACGATCGTGTTGTCGGCGATGCCGAGCTCATCGAGTTTGGCGAGCAATTGACCCACATGGCCGTCATGTTCGGTCATGCCATCCGCGTACAGACCCTGGCCGGTTACTCCCTGCGATTCTGGCTTCAGCCGGGTCCAGACGTGCATACGCGTGGAGTTGAACCACACGAAAAAAGGCTTGTCCTGGCTGTTGGCCCGATCCATGAAATCAAGTGCCGCGGCGAGAAATTCCTCGTCGACGGTTTCCATGCGTTTCTTGGTCAGCGGTCCCGTGTCCTGAATCTCGCCATCGGCGGAGGATTTGATGACCCCACGCGGTCCGAAGCGTTTCCTGAATTCAGGGTCCTTGGGATAGTCCTCGTGCTCAGGCTCGTCTTCGGCGTTCAGGTGATAGAGGTTGCCGAAAAACTCGTCGAAGCCATGGTTGGTGGGCAGATGTTCATCACGGTCGCCCAGGTGGTTCTTGCCGAACTGACCGGTCATGTAGCCGTGCGGCTTCAGCAGCGTGGCGATGGTCGGATCTTCTTTTTGCAAGCCTTCCGACGCTCCAGGCATACCCACCTTGGTGAGTCCCGTCCGAATTGGATGCTGGCCGGTGATGAAGCTCGAGCGGCCCGCGGTACAACTCTGGTCGCCGTAGGAATCCGTGAAGATGATCCCCTCCCGGGCGATGCGATCGATGTTGGGTGTCTTGTACCCCATCATGCCCATGTTGTAGGCACTGATGTTGAACGAGCCGATGTCGTCGCCCCATATGATCAGAATGTTGGGTTGGTCCTGGGCGTAAGCAACACCGGTGCCCAGCAGGCTGGCGACGAACACAAGACGAAAGACACAAACAGAAACTGCCGAATGCATGGATTCCCTTCTCCCTTTCCTTCCAAGCCGCACCGACGCGATTGCTCGGAGCGAGTTTGCGAGTTTGCGAGTGTACTTGAATTGCGCGACAGGGCCAGGCGGGCGGCGCGGATTGAAGTGCGCTCCTGCGAGTCAGCGAATGCCTTGATGATCGATTCGTGCCTGGGTGTCGTCTGAACAGTTCTCAACGATGTCCTTGACGAAATCGCCATTGAAATTGTCGATGGTGTTGTAGTCGGTTTGATCGTCGATTTCGAAGAACACGGTGGGCTCTTCCGGTGGATAGATGTCCAGCCCCTTTTCCGTTGAAATCAGCGTCTCGCCGTGCATGAAATCCTTGAACCTCAAGTAGGCTTCTTCGTAGGAGTCGCCCTCTACAGTCAACTGGCATTCGGTTTTGAATCGGAACTTGATTGTTGGCATGGTGAGCCCTCGTCGATTGGCCTGACCCGAGACAATCATACGCCCCTGATCCGCGAAACGTGGCTGCTCGCGTGACCGCTCACGTGCGCTCGCGAGGACGCTCGCGTAGGCTTAGGGTTGCTATCTCCTTCGGTCTGGACTCGACACGTGAACTCGCTGTTCGAAGACGCGCTGGACATTCCCGCATGGCTGGAGGGGGATCGGGCGCTGGCTTTCCGTGAACGTGCTCACCGCGATCGAAAGCTGGGCTTGGCGATTCGAGGGTCACGTCCGCTGGTGCGTGTGCGCGCGTGGTGGCGTCAGGTCGATGCCGATGCGCGCCCCGAGTTAGGTGCACAGCTGAAACGCACCCGGGCATGGGTGTCGTTGGTGCTGTGTGCCGCGGGTGCGCTGTTCGGCTCCGGTCTTGCCCTGGCGGTGCTGCGTTACGATGGCCACTACCCCGTCAACGTCGTTGCAGCGCTGGCTTTGCTGGTCATCGCGCCGCTGTTGCTGATGATCGCCTCGTTGCTGTTGATGCCGGGCCGCGTGCCTGGCTTGCGGATGCTGCAGGATGCCGTTGCGACGGTGAACGTCGGCAATCTCGCTGCCTCGGTTTTCAATCGCTTCGCGACCCGCCCGGTAGGCGAACTGAACTTCGACTGGGGAGGCTCGCGAGGCGGACCGCTGGCGCGGCTGGCGAAGTGGCAGGTGATGTTCTTTTCACAGCTCGCGGGGTTGAGCTTCTCGCTCGCCGCCACGTTGACCGCGTTCGCGCTGGTCGTGTTCACCGACCTTGCGTTTGGCTGGAGCACGACTCTGGACGTCGCGGCCCTTCAGGCCCACCGGGTCGTCGAACTCGTAAGCTGGCCGTGGGGGCAGTGGGTGGGTGATGCCGTGCCGGGCGTTGCGTTAGTCGAGGAATCCCGCTTTTTTCGATTGGACAGTGGTGATCCCGTGGATGTGGCCGCCGGCCGTCTGACCGGTTGGTGGCCCTTTCTGCTGATGAGTCTGTTGACCTATGGAGTGCTGCCGAGGTGCATCCTGTTGGTCGTGGCGCGGGCGCGATTGAGCGCCGCGACGCGCGACGTGTTGTTGGAGGACGTCGGGGTGCGGGCGTTGCTCGATCGTATGGACAGCGCCGTGCTGGATAGCGAAGGCGAAGGCGAAGAACCGCCGGTTGAATCGTCGAGCCACGCCACCAGGGCGTCTGTTCGTTTTGCCGATACGGTGCGGGTGGTTGCGTGGGATCTGGCGGGAGAAGAGGAGCTCGTTGACGAGTGGCTCATCACGCATGTAGAGAAGCGGCATGGGTCACCGGTTTTCCTTGGCGGCGACAATGAGCTTGCAGCGGATGAGCTGGCGCTGACCGCGTTCAGCACCGACGATTCCACGATGGTGTTGGTGCTGGTGAAGGGCTGGGAGCCGCCGTTGTTGGATTGCATGGATGTGTTGCGATCGCTGCGCACCCGGGTAGGCAGTCAAGCGTCGCTGCTGGTCGTGCCGCTGGGGCTCGATGTCGGTGCGCCCCGAGCCGATGAACTCGATGCGTGGCGGCATGCGATTGCGAGACTTGCCGATCCCGGGGTGTACGTGGAGGCGTTGACCGAGGCCGCTGGGAAGCACGACGGGTGACTCCGCGGATTGCCATCGTCGGCCACCCGAACAAGGGCAAAAGCAGTGTCGTTGCTACCCTGGCCGAGGACGACAGCGTTGCAATTTCGCCGTTGCCAGGCACCACCACGCAGGCGCGTCGATTTCCGATGCGCGTGGATGACGAACTACTCTATGAGCTGTTCGATACGCCGGGTTTCCAGCGTCCGCGGGAAACGCTCGCATGGCTGACTGAGCACCATCCCGCGGCGCACGAACGCGCGCAAACGGTTGCGGCCTTCGTCGCGACACATCAGCAGGACGAACGTTTTCATGACGAGTGCGAGTTGCTCGGACCGGTGTTGGACGGCGCGGGTATTCTCTATGTGGTCGATGGTTCGAAGCCTTACGGGCATGAATATGAGGCCGAGATGCAGGTGTTGCAGTGGACGGGCCGCCCGCGGATGGCGTTGATCAATCTGATTGGCGACGGCGACTACGTCGACGCCTGGCGGCGTGCGTTGGACCAGTTCTTTTCGATCGTGCGGGTGTTCGATGCGACCCGTGCCGATTTCTCGAGGCGCATCGCGTTGCTGCGGGGGTTCGGTGAGCTGAGCGAAGCGTGGCGTCCGGCGATGGATCGCGCGGTCGAGGCACTGACCACAGAGCGCAAGCATCGCCAGCGCCAGAGCGCGGTTGAGATCACGGACCTGCTGATCGTGGTCGCGACGTCGCGCGTCTCCAAGGTACTTGCGCCCGAGGCGGATGTCGATGCGCCGCACACCGAGCTCACCGGGCGGCTTCACGATCGCGTTCGGCGCCGCGAAACGCAGGCGCGCAATGCAGTACAGACGATCTACCAGCATGCATCCGTCACTCGTGAAGAGCACGCCGCGAGCCTGCTCGGCGTTGATCTGTTTTCCGAGCAAGCCTGGCGGGTGTTCGGGCTGTCGCGAGGGCAATTAGCGACGACCGGTGCGCTGTCTGGCGCAATCGCCGGGGGCGGGGTCGATGTCGCATTGGGTGGCGCATCCATGTTGCTGGGCGCTGGAATCGGAGCGCTCCTGGGTGGTGTCGGCGCGTTCGTGGGCACCCCCAGCCTGGCGCGCAGCAAACTGGTGGGGTTGCCGATTGGTGGACGCGAGCTGATCGTGGGGCCGATCCGAGATCCGAACATCGGTTGGGTCATACTCACCCGCGCGTTGTTGCATCATCGATTGGTTGCCGAGCGTAATCACGCGCGGCGCGAAGCGTTGATCATTGAGGACGGCGCCGAGACTCGCCTCTCCGAACAGATCTCCGCGGCCGACCGCCGCGCAATCGATCGCCTGCTTGGGGTGATCGGGAAGCGCGGTGGTGCCGAGGTGTCCGAACGCGAAGCCCTGGAAGACTTGATCGAGTCGTTGCTGGGCGCGCGCAATGAACCGGGAAACGTGCATGAGTGAACCGACGACGATCCGTGACGACCAACCGCTGAAGCTGAGCGATGGTTATCGACGTTACGTGTTGGGCGTGCTGGTCCTCGTCTACGTGGTCAATTTCATCGACCGGCAGGTCTTCTCGATCCTGATCGAGCCGATCAAAGCGGACATCCACCTCTCTGATACCCAGCTCGGATTCCTCGGCGGCGTGGCCTTCGCTTTCTTCTACACTTTTGCCGGCATCCCCATTGCACGTTGGGCCGATCGTGGAAATCGCATCACCATCGTGACCCTCGCCCTGGTGATCTGGAGCGGCATGACCGCGCTCACGGGCCTTGCCCGGGGTTTCGCCACGCTGATGATGGCGCGCATCGGCGTTGGCATCGGCGAGGCGGGCTGCTCGCCACCGATCCACTCGCTGATATCGGACTACTTTCCGCCGGAGCGACGCGCCACGGCGCTGTCCATTTACGCGCTGGGCATTCCCATCGGTGCCGCCATCGGCACGTTGGCGGGCGGTTGGATCGGCCAGTATTATGGCTGGCGCGTGGCATTTCTGGTGGTGGGGCTGCCCGGGTTGTTGATCGCGCTACTGGTCAAACTCACCCTGCGCGAAATACCCCGGGGCCATTCCGAAGGGCTGAACGCGGCGGCCCAGCAAACAGAATCGGTTGGCGGCGTCATCCGCTTCATGTGGCGACTGAAGTCGTTCCGCCACCTGGCGCTGGCGGGATCGCTGCACGCCTTCGTCGGCTACGGGGTCGGATTGTTTCTGCCGTCCTTCTTCATGCGCATTCATGGCTTCGGGCTGGCCGAGACCGCGACGTATCTGTTTCTGATCGGCCTGACCGGCATGATCGGGACTTTCCTCGGCGGGTTCCTCGGCGATCGCCTGGGGGTCAGGGACAAGCGTTGGTACGCCTGGGTGCCCGGTATCGCGACGATCGCCGCGGTGCCTTTTGCTGCGGCTTTCTATCTCTGGGAAGACCCGATCGTGGCGCTCTTACTGGCGATACCCGGCGCCATTCTCGGGCCGATGTATTTGGGGCCCACCTTCGGCATGACCCAGACGCTGGTCAAACCGCACATGCGAGCAATGGCCTCGGCGATTCTGCTGTTTATCCTGAACCTGATCGGCTTGGGCCTCGGCCCGCTGTTCGCGGGTTTCTTGAGTGATCAGCTGCGACCACGCTTCGGCGTCGAGTCGATCCGCTACGCGCTGTTGATAGTCGCGATCGGCGGTAACGTCTGGGCCGCGCTGCACTACTACCTGGCGTCGCGGACCCTGCGGGAAGACCTGCACGCGAAAGACCGGTAGCGGGTCGAGAGCGGGGGCGGGCCCCCGCATGTCGCCACTCAGATGGAGCCTCAGATTGAAATGGTTCCCGAGCGCAACAGATCGGCAAACAGCTCGCGCTGATCTGCATCCAACGCCTCATACAGCGCCTGGATCGCGCGCTGGACCTCACGCTGCAACCGCTCCGCGCTGTCCAGTCGCGGCGCCAGTGCCGCCTTCAGCTCCTCCGGCAGCGGGGCTTCGCCCGTCATCAGATCGGCCACCGCGGCCACGGTTCGTTTCTCATCGAGTTCAGCCTGCTCCCGTTCGGTCTTCAGGCCGTTGAGTATCGCCGCGACCCTGCGCATCTGGGATTCGTCCAGGTCCAGGTGATAGCCCAGATAGCGCAGCGGTCGGCGCACGCCGAAACTGGCTCGACCACCCTGGCGGAAGCTGGCGCGACCGCCCTGGCGGCGGTGCTCACGGGTTTCGCAGTAGCTCGGGAAGCTAGCGGCCGCGTAGGCCAGTGCGGGCGCACAGGCCCAAGCGTAGCGGGAATATCTGAAGTAGGTCATCGCGTTTCCTCCAAGGAAGTTTGGGGATTACGTCGGGGCTTCAGCCTCCAACGGCTTTCGGCACCGGCATGGCCAGGTGCCCGTCGAGCATAGCGCAAATCTGGAAGGCGGTCTGCAGGCTCTTGAAGGCCTTTAGCTGGCCGACTATTTGGGGAACATGAACTGAAGCTGGAAGCGCAGGGACCACTTGGGTCCAAGGTCGTCGGGCTTCTCGATGTTGTAGAACGCCTGGACCTGAGCATTCACCGGCTGCTGCCCGATCCGAAACACGCGACCGAACCCGCCGCCGACGGGAATGGTCCATTCGTCGTCTGCCTCCCAATTGGCGGTGATGACCGGAGAACTGGTCAGGTACCAACCTCCGCCGAAGTTGTAGTTCACGAAGTACTGCCACGTGAAGAAGTTGATGTCGTCATCGCCGGTCAGGTCCCACACGTTCGAAAACAATGAACCGATCACCCATGGTCCGGGCATGGTCAGGACGACGAACGATGGCCCGGCCGCCCACTCGTCGGCCCCGAGCTGATCATCGGTGGATGTCGGCAGCTGAATCGCGGGGCCGGCACCCCAGATCCACGCGCCGCTGTTCTTCGGTGAGGCGAAGGCCGTAAACAGGATGTTGCCCAACCCGTTTTCCCGATCCTGGCCGGGGACGAACCCCGGCTGGGAAATGATGGGCACGATCGTCCGGGTGATCAGATTCCATTCCTCGCTCAGGGAAAACGGGATCACCGGCTGAATGTTCAGGACGTTCTGGGTCTTTTCACGCGGGCCGTAGTCGAAGTTCGTGTTGTTCTGGAACGGCACGCTGATCAGGCTGGCAATGGGGTTCTGGACGGCCCGAGCCAGGTCGGCCGTCTGATTCCCTCCATCGCCTTTGGCTGCCAGCGCGTTGCCGGCACATATCATCGTCGCCACAAGCGCCACGATCTGGCAGAGGTGCGCTGTTCTCGATGGCCAACAACTTGCCGAGCCTTTCATAACTCACTCCGGTCGTGTCGGTTGTACCGTGGTCAGTCCACGTCCCCTCACCGTAGGCGTTACGGGTCTCAACTGTCAAACAGAGCCCGGCGGGTTTCCGCAGGGCTGAAACTGCCTAACCGCCCGCGGTTCGTGCCTCCGACTCGAGCAGCGCCCCACAGGGATCGTCCGAACGACGGATGCGTCGAGACGCCGCCTGAAACAGCAGGGAAAGGCCTCCCGTGGCGAGCGCAGCACCGCCCGTGATCGCGGTGCCGGTTCGATTGATCGTCAGACGGGGATGGGCCAGGGTGCCACCGACCCGGATAAACGGGTTGATGAGATCACCGGCACCGATGCCCACGCCGCGTCGTGGGATTGTTTGAAAGTTGATGTCGATACGTTCCGTTTCGAGGTCCACGGAACCCCGAGCAAGCACGTTCAGCCGATCGGTTTGAATGGCGATCCCTGGATGCGTTTGGATGCGACCATCGCCAATGTCGAGCAGCACCACGCCACAAACGAGTTCGGCGTATTGCGCCCGTCGCGAGACGGGATTCAGCGCGCCCAGCAGGTCCATGAAGAAGTCACCGAACAAGGCCTGTGCCGCCGCGTTCGCTATCCGACCCTCGCTTGCGACGATCCGCAGTCGGCCATCGAGGTCGCGTGCCAGCGCTCGGCCACTCTCGCCCGTGCCGTGTGCTTTCAGTTCGACCGTCGCGGTCGGCAGCGTGGCCGGGTCCTGATCCGGAGCAGCGAGAAAGCCCAACGGGACATTCCGTGCGACCAGGTCCGCAGCGACCTGCACCTTGGAACCCGAACGCTCGAGTTTGAGCTCTCCCGAGAGATCGCCCAACTGCTGCTCGAATCGAAAGGGCGTGATCCACAGGCGGTCCGGCCCGACATCGAGGTCGAGCACGAGATTCTGTATCGGCACCGCGAAGGCTTGCAGCTCGTCGGCGCGTAGACTCAGGTGCCAGTGCAGATCGGGTAGCCACGCCAGGGAGAGCGGTGTGTCGGGAATCAGCCGTTCCTGTCGTGGCTTCGGCTT
Source organism: Gammaproteobacteria bacterium (assembly GCA_004357385.1). Classification (GTDB taxonomy): domain Bacteria; phylum Pseudomonadota; class Gammaproteobacteria; order Pseudomonadales; family Azotimanducaceae; genus SMWF01. The sequence goes on from SMWF01000019.1 coordinate 170,472, forward strand.
CGGCTGCGGCTCCGTATCGGCGGCGCTGAAGAATGGCTGCAGATCAATGAGCTTGGCATCGATCTTGACACCCACCTGCACGGACGTGGTGGGATCGTAGAAGCCGGTGGCCTGGAATGAGCTGCGTCCCAGCGTCACGTCGGCATCGTCGACCTCTACTCGAGCACCGGTCTGACGGATCTTGGCCGTGGCAGCGAACGGCAACGCCGGCAAGGTGTAACCGACCCAGGCGCCGAGTGTCGAGAGTTGCGACCCGCTGGCAACCAAGGAGAGGTCCGTCACCGGGTGCCCATCGGCCAATCGCAGCGAGCCGTCGAGTCGTATGGTCGCATCTTCAACGCGCAGCACCGTTTCACGGAGCACCAGTCGACCCTGAGCGTGGTCGAGGTGCCCATTCAGAGTGATCCCGAGGTCCCCCAGACGACCATGCGTCCCGTCGAGCCGAAGGACCTCAACATCGGCGTGTATGTCGAAGGGCGTTCCCGGGAGATCTGCGCGGGCAATGACTTGGCCCGTCATGGAGAACCCCAGCTTGGTGGTATCGACAGTCATCGAATCGAACTCAAAGCCGCCCGATAAGCGCTGCACAGACCCGCGCACCGTGTAAGGGCCAGTGGTGATGCCGGGTAGGCCATAGCTTTGGGTCAGTTCCGCGAGCTCCGTACCCGACAGGTCGATGTTCAGCCGCGTTCCCTCGAAGCTGGGATAGCCCTGCACATTGCCCTCTGCGTGTAGCTGGTGGTCTCCCACAAC
>SMWF01000020.1 GCA_004357385.1 Gammaproteobacteria bacterium
CCTCGCCATAATACTTTGGCGAACAGCCCAGATGCGTGCACAGCCCCAGATAGACACCGATCTCCTGGCGTCGCGAACGCCAGGGATTCTTCGCGTAAGCGGGCTGTTGCTGCCGGTTCGAATCCGGATCGGCCAGCCCCTCCGTGTCGGCCTCGAGGCTGGCGATGGCCGCAGCGTCGCGCGCTATGATGAACACCGGCTTGCCGCGCCATGCGGGCATTGGCCCGAGCATTTCACCGTCGCGCAACTTGGAGACGTCCACCCTGATCGGAGCGCCGGCGGCTCTCGCTCTGGCGCTCGGAACCCAGGACTTCACGAATGGGATCGCGGCGCCGACCACGCCGGCACCGCCGACCACGGAAGTTGCGCCGATCAGGAAGTAACGACGCTGCCTGTTGACGCCGCCCTCGCTCTCACCCGCGCCTCCCGGGCTGACACTCTCCTCGCTCACCCGTCAATCACCCCTTACTCACCTCCACGCTCGGCGCGCGATGGCCGCGCCGATTGAGTCTTGCTCGTTGAAATATCAGCGCTTCGAGTACTGCGGGCGTTTCCGCGCCTTGCGCAACCCGACTTTCTTACGCTCAACCTCGCGGGCGTCGCGCGTCAGGAAGCCCGCCTGTCGCAACGCGGGTCTAAATGCCTCATCGTAGTCCACCAGGGCGCGGGCAATGCCATGACGAATCGCGCCGGCTTGCCCCGACCCGCCACCACCACGCACCGTGACATTGAAATCGAACTTGTCGGCGGCTTCAATCACCTCCAACGGCTGCCGTACGATCATGCGCGCGGTTTCGCGTCCGAAGTACTCGTCGAGCGGGCTTTTGTTGACAACGATCCGGCCCTGGCCGGGTCTCATGAAAACACGGGCGGTAGACGTTTTGCGCCGCCCGGTCCCGTAACTCTGTCCTTCAGGCATGGTACTTAGATTTCCAGAGACTGCGGTTGCTGGGCCGCATGCGGGTGATCGGGTCCGGCATAGACTTTGAGCTTTCTGAACATGGCGCGACCCAGCGGAGTGCGGGGCAGCATTCCCCGCACCGCTGTTTCGATGATGCGCTCGGGGTGGGTGTCGCGCAGGCGCTCGAATGAGGTCCCCTTGATTCCGCCCGGGTAGCCGCTATGCCGATAGTAGATCTTGTCCGTGGTCTTGCGGCCGGTTACGCGCACTTTTTCGGCATTGACTACGATGATGTAGTCGCCGGTATCGACGTGGGGCGTAAACTCAACTTTGTGCTTGCCCCGCAACCGGTGCGCAATTTCGGTCGCGAGACGACCCAGCGTACGATCTGCAGCATCCACGACCAGCCAATCGTGTCGCACGTCCTGGGAACGAATGCTCTGAGTTTTCATGTAGATAGACCCTTCTACTGGAAGGGCCGCCGGATTTTGGGAGCGCGAATGGTAGCGGAGCATCTGGTCATTTACAACCAGAGAACGGGGCTCGATCCGCCACCGTCAGGACAGGCCACGCTCAGGGGCGGTGACTGCGGCCGAGGTACTCGTACGATTGCATCTCCAGCAAGCGGCTCCGGGTGCGCCGGAATTCGAACTCCAGCAGCTTCCCCTGATACAGCGACTCGATCGGCGCTTCTGCCGACGCGATCAGTTTGACATTGCGATCGTAGAACTCGTCGACCAGGCTGATGAAGCGACGCGCCTGGTCCTCCCGCCGTGCCGTGAATACCGGCACGCCGCTGAGCAACACGGCATGAAAAATTCGGGCGAGTTCGATGTAGTCGTTGGCGCTACGCGGCCCATCGCAGAGCGCGTCGAATTCGAACCACGCGACGTCGTCTCCACAGCGCCGACAGGCGATTGGACGGCCTTCGATCTCGAGGGTCAGATCGTGCTCGATGCTGTCCGGATCCGGCGCAAGCGCCGCGAAGTTTCCGGCAAGCACTGCCTCGGCGGCGTCGTCCAGCGGCGCGTGATATATCTCCGCCCGTTCCAGCAGTCGCAGCCGGAAGTCGGTCTCGCCATCCAGGTTGAAGCTTTCGGTGTGCTTTTCGAGCAGCGCAATCGCGGGGAGAAAGCGCTGCCGCTGTAGGCCGTGTTCATACAGCGCGTCCGGAGCGATGTTGGACGTCGCGATCAGGCAAACACCGTGCCGGAACAGACCGTCCAGCAACTCGCTCAGAATCATTGCATCCCCGATGTCTGAGACGAAGAATTCGTCGAAGCACAATACGCGCGCCTCGGCCGCCAGCCGCGCAGCGACCTGTTCGAGCGGGTTCGGCGTCCCCGCCAGCTCCCGGAGATCATGATGGACGCGCCGCATGAAGCGGTGAAAGTGCATCCGCACTTTGGCATCAAAGGGCAGGCAATCGAACAGCACGTCCATCAGAAAAGTCTTGCCACGCCCGACCCCACCCCACAGGTACAAGCCCATCACCGGCGTGATCGGGCGTCTTGATACCCGGTCTGCAATCTTCCCCAGCAGGCCGCGTTTCGCGGGGACCGCACAGAGCCTGTGATACAAGTCGTCCAGCCTGACCACCGCTGCGGCCTGCGCGGGATCGGCCTGGAAATTCGCGCCCGTGAGATAATGCTGGTACTTCTGCTGCGGCGTCACAGAACTCGCCTGAATGATTCATGAGTTCCCTGGTCAGGGTTGCCAGAGGCGCCGCACTTTACCGACGGCCGCACTTGGTAGCAATATCGTGCATGCCGCGGCCCATGGCGACGCTGTCCATACAACGCTGCTACACTCGCCGACGAACCCTTTCAGGTGCGAACCAACACTGACGCGATGCGCCAGATCGTACGATATCTGATTCTCCCGGCCCTGGCCGGCGCGGTTATCGGCGTCGTGGTGGTACTCGTCTCCAGCTTCGGAAGCTCCCCACGGACCGGCGCGGGGTATGCCGAAGCCGTCGCTGCAGCCGCGCCGGCGGTGGTCAACATCTACTCCACCCGGGTCATTCAGCAGCGGCTGCATCCAATCTGCACGCTGCCTCGATATCGCGATCTGTGCGAACGGTTCTCCGGGTCAAACCGGCGAATCCAGAACTCACTGGGATCCGGTGTGGTGGTTCGGGCCGACGGCTACATTCTCACCAACGCTCACATCATCGACGAAGCCAGCGAAATTCTTGTCGACTTCAACGACGGCACGACCGCCACGGCGGAAGTTGTCGGTACCGACCCCGAGACCGACCTCGCGGTCATTCGCGTGGAAGCCAAGGATCTCATCCCGATCCAGATCGGTTCCTCCGACACAGCCCGGGTGGGTGACGTTGTACTGGCGATAGGCAATCCGTTCGGCATTGGCCAGACCGTTTCGATGGGCATCATCAGCGCCAAAGGTCGTTACGGAATCAGTCGAAGTCCCTACGACGACTTCATCCAGACCGACGCAGCAATCAATCCAGGCAACTCCGGCGGGGCATTGATCGACGTTCGTGGCCAACTGATCGGCTTGAATTCACTCATCTACTCGCAAACGGGGGGATATCAGGGCATCGGCTTCGCGATCCCGGCGCAACTGGCCATGGCTGTGCTCGAGGAACTCATCTCCCAGGGCCGGGTAATCCGTGGGTGGCTGGGAATTGAGGTCCGCAGCAGCAGCAGAGATGCGGGTACCGGCATGGGGCTGGTGGTCACCCGCGTGTTGACCGGCGGCCCGGCAAACGCCGCCGGACTGATACGCGGCGACATCATCCTCTCGATAAACGATCAGCCGGCGGTCACGACCCGCGTGGTCATGCGCCAGATCGCGCTCACCGAACCCGGTGATCCGATTCGGCTTAATCTGATACGCAATGGCGAGCAGCTTGAAGTCGTCGCCATATCTGGCGTGCGCCCCCAGCCCGAGTGACCGTAGCCCGTCAGCCGTTGTGATCGAATCCGGCGATGCGGACTTCCGCCGCGCGTGCGTGCGCCTCCAGGCCCTCGCCGCGGGCCAGTACTGACGCGATCCTCCCCAACGCCTCGGCGCCCGCCGGCGTGCACGCAATGACCGAACTGCGCTTCTGGAAGTCGTATACCCCCAGCGGGGACGCATAACGGGCGGTTCCGAACGTCGGCAGCACGTGGCTCGGGCCCGCCGCATAATCACCGATTGTTTCCCCCGAATGGGCCCCGAGAAAGATCGCTCCCGCGTGCTTCACGGCCACCAGCAGCGCATCCGGGTCGGCCACCGCCAGTTCCAGATGCTCGGGCGCAATGCTGTTGCTGATCTCCACCGCTTCGGCCAGATCACGCGTTCGAATCAATGCCCCCCGGTCCGCAAGCGACCGCCTGATGATGGCTTCGCGATCCATGCTTGCAATCAGTTCCTGCATCTGCGCCATCACCGCGTCGAGAAATCCCGCATCGGGCGACAGCAGCATGGCTCGAGCCGTTGCATCGTGTTCAGCCTGGGAAAACAGATCCAGCGCGGCCCAACGCGGAGAGCTGCTGCCATCGGCAATGATCAGAATTTCGCTCGGCCCGGCAATGACATCGATGCCCACGGGCCCGAATACCAAACGTTTGGCCGCCGCCACGAACGCGCCTCCAGGACCCACAATCTTATCGACCTTCGAGATCGTCTCGGTGCCGAACGCCAGCGCACCGACCGCCTGCGCTCCGCCAAGCGTGTACACCCGGTCTACCGAAGCCACGTACAGCGCTGCGAGCAGGAGTTGACTGCGCGCCCCGTCAGGGGTCGGAACGGTGACGGTCACATCCTGGACGCCCGCAACTCGTGCCGGAATGACGGTCATCAGCACCGTCGACGGGTAGGCCGCCTGACCGCCGGGCACGTAAACACCGACCCGGTCCAGCGGCAGCACCCGGCTACCCAGCCGATTACCGTAGTCATCCTCGAAGCTGAACGATTCGTTCAACTGCCGCTCGTGATACGTCCGGATGCGACCGGCGGCGACCTGTAAGGCATCGCGTTCCAAGGCCGGCAGCGCCTCGAAGCTGGCCTTCAGTTCCGCCGCTTCGATTGCCAGATCGGCGACCCTATCGGCGTGCACCCCGTCAAAGCGCGCAGTCAACTCGAGCAGGGCCGCATCACCCTCGCGTTGCACCCGCTTCAGAATTTCGGCGGCGATCCTCGTGACCTCGTCGTCGGCCGAGATGTCCCAGTGGGTCAGCGCGTCCAGTACCTGAGAGAAATCCGCGTCCGCGCTATCGAGCCGCGCAAGCTTGAGCGGTGTCACCGTTCACCACCCGGTCCGGCACTGTCGTCCACCACCGTTCGCAGGTTATCGAGCAGCGCTTCGATTTCCGCGAAGCGCATCTTCAAGGACGCCCGATTGATGATGACCCGGGTACTGATGTGGGCAATGGTGTCGAGCGCCTCCAGGCCGTTCGCGCGCAGTGTGTTGCCGGTATCAACAATATCGACAATCAGATCGGCAAGCCCCATGAGCGGCGCGATCTCCATCGCCCCGGAGAGTCTGATGACCTCGACCTGGCGACCTTGCTCAGCGTAGTAGCGTTTCGCGACGTTGACGAATTTGGTCGCGATCCGCAGCCGACCCGAGGGCAACACCGCACCGATGGGTGCCGCCGACACGATCCGGCAGCGCGCGATGCCCAGATCCATGCGTTCGTAGAAGCCGGCACCGCCGTATTCCAACAAGGTGTCTTTACCAGTGACCCCAATATCGGCAGCGCCATACGCTACATATGTCGGCACATCGGCACCGCGCATGACCACCAGCCGCGCCCGACCACACTTGGAATCAAATATCAGTCGCCGGGAGCCCGCCATGGGTTCGTCGGGTTCGATCCCGCTGGCGGCGAGCAGGGGCAGAAACTCATCGAGAATCCTCCCGCGATTGAGCGCAATGGTAAGCGGTTCAGTCATGCATCCATCCTGCCGCCTCGGATTCGCTCGACCGATGCTCCGAGTTGCACCAGCTTTTCCTCGATGCGTTCATAACCACGGTCGATGTGGTAGATCCGATCAATGAGGGTTTCACCTTCCGCAACCAATCCGGCGATCACCAGACTGAACGACGCGCGCAGATCCGTGGCCATGACCGGAGCGCCATGCAGCTTTGCAACGCCCTCGATCACTGCCGTCTTAGCGCCCTCCAGCGCAATATTGGCGCCCAGCCTGTTAATCTCCGGAACATGCATGAAGCGATTTTCGAATATCGTTTCCGTGACCCGCGACGTGCCTTCAGCGATCGCATTCAAGGCCAGGAACTGGGCCTGCATATCCGTCGGGAAGCCCGGATGAGGAGCGGTGCGGATGTCCACCGCCTTCGGCCGACCGCGGGACATGCTCAACGACACCCAGTCGGCTCCCTGCTCGATCACCGCACCGGCTTCGCTCAGTTTGATCAGTACCGCATCCAGGGTTTGCGGACGCGCGTGTTTGATCAATACATTGCCACCGGTAGCGGCCACCGCAATCAGGTAGGTGCCGGTCTCCACCCGGTCGGGCATTATCCGATGTTGAGCACCGTGCAACTCATCGACTCCTTCGATGCTGATCGTATCGGTACCCTGCCCCGAAATATGGGCGCCCATGGCGATCAGACATTCGGCGAGGTCGACGATTTCCGGTTCCCGCGCCGCATTCTCGAGCACCGTAGTGCCCTGCGCCAGGGCGGCGGCCATCATCAGGTTTTGCGTACCGCCCACCGTCGTGACGTCCATGAGGATGCGCGCGCCTTTGAGCCCACCACCGTCGTCGGCGATCACATAGCCATCGTCTACCACGACGTTGGCGCCCAGGGCGGCAAGTCCCTTCAGATGTTGATCCACGGGCCGCGAACCGATCGCGCAGCCACCGGGTAACGAGACCTCTGCTCTGCCGTAACGCGCCAGCAACGGTCCCAATACGGTGAACGAAGCACGCATCGTTTTGACGACTTCGTAAGGGGCCCGGCAGCCGCTCAGCGAACCACCGAGGACCTCCACATTCATTTCGTCGTCGACGATCACCTCGACCCCGAGGCATCCGAGCAGCTCGATCATGGTGGTTACGTCATGCAGATGCGGGACATTGCGGAGCGTGACCGGTTCAGCAGAGAGCAACGTCGCGGCCAGAATCGGCAGCGCCGAATTCTTCGCCCCGGAGATGCGCAGCTCGCCCGACAGACGGCGGCCACCTCGAACAAGCAGTTTATCCATCAGTCGACTGCTGCGCTTCCACTGGCGTGAGGGCGGAGATTGTCACCGCGTGCAGGGTGCCCTCGCGAATGAGGTCGCCAATGCATGCATACACGAGCTGCTGGCGCAGGACGCGCGATTGGCCATCGAACGCCGCCGACACCACGATAATCTCCATCCGTGAGCCATCGCCCTGCGCGGTGACGCTGCTGTCCGGGAAATCTTGAAGAATCTTATCGCGGACCAGATCAGGTAGCATCGAGCGGATCCAGCACCGGCAGCACCCCGTCGAGCCCATAAAATTCGATCAGCTCGTATAGACGTGCCGGCACGGCGCGGTAGCGGATGCGTTTCTCATGCCGTTGCGCCTGGCGTAGCCAACCCATCATCAACGCGATCACCAGACTGTTGCCGTCGACAACCGCACCCAGATCGAATACATGGACGGTATCCGGATCGGTCAACTCCCGAGCCAGGACCACATCGACTTCGTCGCGAATGGCAGCGGCGTCGGCAGCACTGACGCTGCCTTCCAGCTGATACTCACCGGCGGCAAGCTCGCGAAGCTTCACGTCGAGGCGTCGCTCGAATCCGCCGCCTGCTCCACGTCCGCGATGGATTCAGACCAGGAGTCGATCACGCGGTCGAGATCACCGCCGTGTTTAGGTGCCTTCATTGCGCTGGCGAACTGATTCCGGTACGTCAGGCCGATGTTGATCCCGTTGATGATGATGTTGCGTATGCGCCAATTCCCATCGTCGTCCAGCCGAACGGCATACACGGCCGGGTAGACCTTTCCAGACGAACTTCGCACCTCCATCTTCACCATCTGTTTGCTCGGGTCGCGCGGCGGCTTGGTTTCCGGAAGAACGACAATCTCCTCATCACCGAATTCGAGCAGCGCCTTGGCGTACGTGCGTACCAGCCCGTTTTTGAACGCCTCTGCGAACCGCGTGCGCTGGGCTTCACTGGCACGCTTGTAGTAGGCCGCCATGACGCCGCGCGCGAACGCGTCGAAATCGATCGCCGGGCCCAATACGTCCTGCACCGCGGCATAGAACCGTCCAGGGTCGGTCTCGTAATACTGCTTGCCCTGCTCAATCACCACGATCAGAGCATCGGAGGTATCGCGAACCATCTCTCGAGGGTCCGAAATGGCCGCCGCCGCCAGTCCGCCTGCGAACAACTGACCCGCCATCAGCCCGAAAAGCGCTCCACCGGCAATCAGTGTCTTCATCCTAATTTCCCATCCGGGTCACCAACTCGCCGATCAGGTTCTCCAGCACGAATGCACCCTGGGTTTCCGTAATGGTATCGCCGTCCACCAGGTATTCGTCTTCGGCGCCCAGCACGATGCTCACGTAGCGACCGCCGAGTATTCCTTCCGTCTGAATCCTGGCGCCCGCATCGACACTGAGGTTGTCGATACGTTTGTCGATGGCCATGCTGACGATCGCCTCACCGTACTCGCTGTCGATCTCAATGGCCGTGACCCGCCCGATAGTGACACCGGCCATGCTGACTTTGGCGCGCATCGATAGCCCGGCGATCTCATCGAAGCGCGCGTGCAAGGTGTACGTCTCGGCGCCGGCAGCAGGATTGATGCCGCTTACCCTGACCACAAGAAACACCAAGGCGAGTGCCCCTGCGACTAGAAACGCCCCTACGCTGATTTCGATGGTCCGAATCCGCATCATTTAAATTCTCCGTACATCACCAACGTCATCAGGAAATCCAGCGCCAGAACCGCAATCGACGAATACACCACCGAGTTGGTCGTCGCGGCGCTGATTCCCTCGGATGTCGGCACGCAATCATAGCCCTGGTACACCGAGATCCAGCTCACTACGACGCCGAAAACGACACATTTAACCACGCCTTTACCGACGTCAGTACCAATCTCGACCCCTTCCTGCATGCCCGCCCAGAACTGGCCATCGTCGATTCCCAGCCAATCGATACCCACCACCGAACCGCCCCAGATCGCCACGGCGGAAAAGATCATCGCCAGCAGGGGCAGGCATAGGAATCCGGCCCATAGCCGGGGCGCCACGATCCGGTGCAGCGGGTCCACGCCCATCATTTCCATGCTGGACAACTGGTCTGTCGCTTTCATCAAACCGATCTCGGCGGTCACGGCGGAACCCGCCCGTCCGGCGAACAACAGACCGGTCACTACCGGTCCGAGTTCGCGTAACAGCACCAGCGCCAAGCCGAGGCCGATCGAATCCTGGGCACCAAAGCGCGCCAGCTGAGTGTAGAACTGAAGCGTCAGAACCGCGCCGATCGAAAATGCCGAAAGCACGATTATGCCCATGGACATGACGCCAAGCTGATAGACCTGTTTGACATACAGCGACCACTCACGGCGGCCCGGCACGTGCCACAGCGATAGAAACAGCAGAATACCGGCACGGCCGAAGCTTGCCAGTACGTCGAGGCCACGCTGGCCCACCAGCCTGAGAAAACGCAACATCAACGATCCCCGAGCACGTCTTCGAGAAAATCGTCGGCCGGATAGTGAAACGGCACCGGACCATCAGGATCGCCGTTGATGAACTGACGTACCTGGGTCGACGCGGACTCCCTGAGAATCTCCGGCTTACCCCGGCCGATCACGCGGCCATCCGCCACCACGTATATCTGATCGGCGATGCTCGCCGTTTCGTGAATGTCGTGGGACACCACCAGACTGGTCATCGACAACGATTCGTTCAGGCCGCGGATCAATGACACCAGCACGCCCATCGCAATCGGGTCCTGACCGGTGAATGGCTCGTCGTACATGATGAACAGCGGATCGAGTGCAATTGCCCGGGCCAACGCCACGCGACGCGACATGCCGCCGGAGAGCTGGCTCGGCATCAGATCGCGCGCGCCCCGCAAACCAACTGCATTGAGCTTCATGAGCACCAGATCGCGGACTATGTCTTCCGGCAGTTCAGTGTGTACCCGCAACGGGAAGGCGACGTTCTCGTAGACCGAAATTTCCGTGAACAGCGCCGCGGACTGGAACAGCATGCCCATGCCTTTGCGCAGCTCGAACAGCTCACGACGTGACAAGGAAGGCACGTCCTTCCCATTCACGACCACCCGGCCAGCATCGGGTTTGAGTTGCCCACCGATAATCTGCAGCAATGTCGTCTTGCCGGTGCCGCTGGGACCCATCAGCGCGGTGATTTCACCCCGTGGAACCACGAGGTCCAGCCCATCGAAGATCAGACGGTCCCCGCGGCTGTAGCGTAGCCCTTCGATTTCGATCAGGTTATCTGTCATGTCTTTCGTCAGACGTCCATGTGTCCGGCCAACGTCTATACACAGTCGCCGCCGTGCCCCGCAAGCCGAACTATACCATCCCCGCCTGGCGCACCGTTGGCCCGCACGATCAAGCCTCCGCTGACCTGTCGCTGGTTGACGTGGTATCCAATAGCTTCTTTAATCACTCGCCTTTTGAGCGTCTCCAATACGCCTATGTGGCTTCCCATCCTGGTGCTGATCTTCGGCTTCATCATGCTTGTGTGGAGCGCCGATCGGTTCGTCTCGGGTGCCGCCGCCGCTGCCAACAATCTGGGCGTATCGAAGATGTTGATCGGCCTGACGGTCGTGTCGCTCGGTACGTCGGCACCGGAAATTCTGGTCTCTCTGACGGCGTCGCTGGATGGCATTCCGACGCTGGCCATCGGCAACGCGATCGGTTCGAACATCGCCAACATCGGGCTAGTCCTGGGCATCACCGCGTTGATCAGGCCACTCCCCTTCGCCACGTCGGTCCTGAAAGGCGAACTACCCTGGTTGATCGGCACGACGCTCATTGCACTGTTCTGCCTGGCCGATTTCGAGCTCAACACCATCGACGGCATCATCCTGCTTAGCGGGCTCGGATACATCCTCTATCGCCTGACGCGCGTACCCAAGTATGCCCCGGAGGGGTTCACCGACACCTTCGAAGAAGAGCTGGACGAACTGCCCGAGATGCAGACTACGCGTGCACTGTTCTGGTTAATCACCGGGTTGGTGGTCCTGCTCGTCAGCGCCCAGGCACTGGTGTGGGCGGCCACGGACATCGCCGAGTATCTCGGCGTGAGCGACCTGGTGATCGGCCTGACCGTGGTCGCCGTCGGAACGAGCCTGCCAGAACTGGCCGCAACGGTCGGATCCGCGATCAAGGGTCACCCGGACATCGCCATCGGCAACGTCGTCGGCTCAAACATTCTGAACATTCTGGCGGTGTTGGCCATACCGGCATTGGTGCAACCCACGATTCTCGAGTCCGTAGTGCTGTGGCGCGACTTCGGGATGATGTTTGCGCTGACCATGCTGCTGGTACTGTTCGCCTACGGCATGGGATCACGAGCGATCATCACCCGGTTCGAAGGCGGCGTGCTGATGCTCGCCTGGGTCGGATACAACTATCTGCTGTTCCATCAGGCATGATCGCCCAAGGATGATTGTATTGACTAAAGCGCTGTCGGAGCGGGCGCTGCAGACCCGGCTGCTGATCCTCGACGTAGACGGCGTGCTCACCGATGGGCGCCTCTACTACAGCGACAGTGGTAGCGAACTCAAAGGATTCTCGACCCAGGACGGAGCCGCACTGAAACTGCTGATGGGCAGTGGCGTTCAGACCGCGATAATCACCGGCAGAAGCTCCGCGCTGGTCGCTCGTCGGGCCGAAGAACTTGGCATCAGTCACTACTATCACGGTTCGGAAGACAAGCGCATGGCGCTGGAGCAACTCGCGGATGTCAGTGGTGTCTCGCCGGCTCTCATGGCGCATGTGGGCGACGACCTGCCCGACCTGGTGCTGTTCAACCGGGTCGGCCTCAGGTTCGCGGTTCCCGGTGCACATCCCGTGGTACTCGAGCGCGCCGACTACACGACCACAGCGCAACCGGGGTCTGGCGCGGTCCGCGAAGTGTGTCAACTGTTGATGACCGCGCAAGGTACCTGGGATGACGCGCTGGCCCGCTATGATCGTTGATTCATGAATGCCTGGAACTGGCTGCTGTTGTTGTCCGGTTGCGTTGCAATCGTTTTCCTGCTGCGTGATACCGACGAGGCCGCAATCGACGCATCGCCATCCGAGGTGCTTTCGGACGAGCCGGACCTGTACATGGAAGACGCCGTGATCACTCAGTACCAGGACGACGGGACGCTCAGATACGAACTGGCCGCGAGCCGTGTCCGCCATTACCAGGATCGCGACCTGACGCGGCTCGACACACCCGATCTGCAGATGCACCAGACCGACCATCCGCCCTGGAGCGCGCGCGCCGACGAAGGAGAGATCAGATACCAGGCGACCCGGGGGAACGTCCTCGAGGAGGTCGTCTATCTGCACCACAATGTGTACCTGGAGCAGACGCGCGGCGAACGCTTCATCAGCCTCAGGTCCGACGACCTCACCATCTACCCCCAACGTCAATACGCGGAAACGGACCAAGCTGTTATCATCGATACCAACACCGGACGCACCAAGGCGGTGGGTCTGGCGGCCGATCTGGAACGCAGCGTGCTGCAACTGTCGTCCAACGAAACCCAACGAGTGCATTCAATTGTCCTGCCGTTTCAGTTCAAGCCGTAGGGCCGCATCGTTGTGCGTCGCAACGCTGCTGATGGCCGTCCCGGTCAGCTGGGCGTTGCCTGAAGACGCCGACCAGCCGATCAACATTCGCGCCGACACCGCGGAACTCGACGAAGGCAAGGGAGTGGCAATCTACCGGGGTTCCGTGCAGTTGGATCAGGGCACTCTGCGTGTGACCGCGGACACCATGACCATCGAACTGGTCGACCAGAAGGTCGTCAGGATCACCGCCGAGGGCAATCTCGCGCACTATCAACAACAGCTGAACCTAGACGATGATGCGGTGGTCGCGAACGCAGAGACGATCATCTACCACACGCAAACGGAACGCGTCGAACTCGTGGGTAAGGCCTACCTGAGGCAGAACGAAAACGAGTTCCGGGGTGCGCTCATCGAGTACGACATGCGCGCCGGCAAAGTCAACGCCACCGGGGGTCGGGTGGAAATGATCCTCAAGCCCGCGGCACGGTCAACCGAGTAGTCGTCCATGCCAGAGCTGCGGGTGCGTAACTTGAGCAAGCGGTACGGTCAACGGCAGGTCGTGGAAGACATCAGCCTGACCGTCGCCCGCGGTGAGATCATCGGACTCCTGGGCCCCAATGGGGCGGGCAAGACCACCAGCTTTCACATGATCGTGGGTCTGATCAAAGCAGACGGCGGCAGCATTTTGCTGGATGACGTCAGCATCACCAATCAGCCGATGCACCAGCGCGCGCGCGCCGGGATTGGCTACCTGCCCCAGGAAGCCAGCGTGTTCCGCAAGCTGAGCGCCGAAGACAACCTGCGCGCGATACTGGAACTGCGCAAAGATCTGGACAAGTCGGCGCGCAACGAAAAACTCGAATCGCTGCTCGACGAGTTCGGTCTGCAGGGCGTACGCAGCAATCTCGGAGAGCAACTGTCCGGCGGGGAACGGAGGCGCGTCGAAATCGCCCGCGCGCTCGCCACAGAACTCAAATTCATTCTGCTGGACGAGCCCTTCGCCGGCGTCGATCCGATTTCCGTGAACGAGATCAAGAGTCTGATCCGCGACCTGGCAAAACGGCGAATAGGGGTGCTGATCACCGATCACAACGTTCGCGAGACCCTCGACATCTGTGACAGGGCTTACATTGTCGCCACGGGCCACATCATTGCAGAAGGTGACGCGGACGCCATACTATCCAATGAGACCGTACGCGACGTGTACCTCGGCGATGAGTTCCGCCTCTGACCCCGACGAATCAGCCCCCATTTCGAGGTTCGGGCGCCTCCGCAGGGTTAAATGAACGGCGTCGCAGCAGATACGTATGAAGCAAACGCTGACGCTCAAACTCGGGCAGCACCTGACGATGACACCCCAGCTGCAGCAGGCGATTCGCCTGTTGCAGTTGTCGACGCTCGATTTGCAGCTCGAAATTCAGCAGGCGATCGAAAGCAACCCGATGCTGGAACTCGACGAGGATGATGTCGATAGTATCGACGAGCCGGACCCGGATTCTGTCGAGGCGCTAACCGACGAAGCCGAAAAAACCGCCGGAGTCGATGAGGATGCTGGCGACGAACCCGACTCGGAACGCTCTGGCGATCCGGAGGCCGACTCGGACTCCGATGGGCCACAAGCCGACGGCGAATGGCAGGACGAGATCCCGGAGGAGTTACCGGTCGACAGTTCCTGGGACGATGTGTATCAGCCCGCCTTGCCCCCTGTGGCGTCCGGGTCCGACTACGACCACGAAGAGCGCAACGGCACTCAAGACAGCCTCGCGGACCACCTTGCCTGGCAGCTGAATCTGACGCCGATGTCGGACACCGACCTGGTCATTGGTACTGCGATCATCGAGGCCGTGAATAACGACGGCATGATGACCCAGACGATCGACGACCTGCTGCAGGGTTTCGATCCGGAGTTGGAGATCGAGCCGGACGAAGTCGAGGCGGTTCTGAAACGCATTCAACAGTTTGATCCGCCCGGGGTGGCAGCCCGGGATCTTTCGGAATGTCTGCTCATCCAGTTGCGCCAGCTCAATGACGGACACGCGCTACTGGCCGACGCCAAGGCCCTGGTCGCCGATCACCTCGACCTCCTCGCCGCCCACGACTTCGTCGCACTGAGGCGCAAAACCCGATTGGCCGAGGACGAACTGCGCAGCGTGATCGACCTGATCCAGTCCTTGAACCCACGTCCCGGGTCCGGCGTCGGGCCCGACGAAACCGAGTACGTCATTCCAGACATCCTGGTCCGCAAGGAAAAAGGCAAGTGGCTGGTCGAACTGAATCCCGAAGCCGCGCCGCGCGTGCGCATCAACAACGACTACGCGAGTCTGGTCAAACGCGCCGACAACTCCCCCGACAATCAGTTCCTCAAGAACAACCTCCAGGAAGCTCGCTGGTTCCTCAAGAGCCTCCAGAGTCGCAACCAGACACTGCTCAAGGTCGGCACGCGAATCGTCGAGCATCAGCGCGGATTTCTCGAATATGGGGAGGAAGCGATGAAACCACTGGTGTTGCACGACATTGCGGACGCGGTCGACATGCACGAATCGACTATTTCCCGAGTCACGACCCGCAAATACATGCATACGCCGCGCGGCGTCTTCGAACTCAAATACTTTTTCTCGAGCCACGTCGGCACCGCCACAGGTGGCGAAGTCTCCAGTACCGCAATCCGTGCGCTGATCAAAAAGCTCACGGCTGAAGAGAACCCGCGAAAACCGTTGAGCGACAGCAAAATCGCGGCGATACTCGCAGAGCAGGACATCAGGGTGGCGCGACGAACGGTTGCGAAGTATCGCGACCTGCTGTTGATTCCACCCTCGAACGAACGGAAACGGCTGGTCTGAGGCGGCTCGTCGCCGGCCGGATCAGCGGCGCCAGTCGATGGCCCCGCGCCTCGATGTCTTCCGACGCGTCCGACAGGGGTCGACACGGTCGACCCGGTACGATACGCAAAAAGGAGAAGTCCATGCAGCTCAGCGTCTCCGGGCATCACATCGAAGTAACCGACGCCCTGCACAGCTATGTCACCAGCAAGTTCGAGCGCCTGGAACGTCACTACGACCATATGACCAACGTCCACGTGGTGCTTTCAGTGGAAAAGCTCGTTCACAAGGCCGAGGCAACGGTTCACATCAGCGGCGCGGAGATTTTCGCGGACGCCGATGAAGACGACTTGTATGCAGCAATTGACGCCTTGGCCGACAAACTCGATCGGCAGATAGTCAAGCACAAGGAAAAGCTCGTGGAGCGCCATCACCGCGGTCGCAGTTGACCCGGCTGCCCCTTACCATTGCCGGCAATATGATCGATTTCCGTTCCATCCTGCGCCCCAGCCTGACCCGGAGTTCATTTCCAGCCTCCAGCAAGAAGCGCGTCCTGGAGCAAGCCGCCGAAGTGATCGCAACCGGTTCGTCCGATCTGATCTCACGCCAGCTGTTCGATCAGCTGATGGCGCGGGAGCGGCTCGGTTCTACCGGCCTCGGCGAAGGCGTCGCCCTGCCACATTGCAGGCTCGATGGCACGCGCTCGATTATTGGCGCTTTCCTGCATCTGGCAAGCCCCATCGATTTCGATTCAGACGACGGCGAACCCGTGGATCTGATTTTCGTACTCGTGGTGCCCAGCGAGGCCGAGGGAGCACACCTCGATGTTCTGAAAAATGTCGCGCGCGTATTAGGCGATCCGACCAGCCGAGAGCGACTTCGCGCGCCCACCGACGACACCGATCTGTACAGCAACCTGCTCGACCTGCTGGAGCGCGCCACTGGGTTGGGGGAACGGTCGGAGTCATGAAGGTCATCGTGATCAGCGGCCGATCCGGCTCCGGTAAAAGTACCGCACTGCACGTTCTGGAAGATGCCGGATTCAACTGCATCGACAACTTTCCAGTCGCTTTGCTGCCCGCACTGATCGAAAATATACGACAGGATCCGTCCCAGGCGAATCAGGAACTGGCGGTCAGCATCGATGCTCGCAATTCGGCGCACGACCTCGAACGCTTCCCTGAAATTCTACTGACATTGGACAAACCCGACGTCCATTTCGAGATCATCTACCTCGACGCGCTTGGCCCCACCCTCGTCAAACGGTTCAGCGAAACACGCCGGCGCCATCCGCTGACCGATGCAACCACCGATCTGCGTCAAGCGATTGAAGCAGAGCGCGCCGTCCTGGCGAACATCGCCGACATCGCCGACCTCAACATCGACACCACGCGGCTGTCAGCCGCGGACCTCACTGACACGATCAGGCAGCGTGTTACCTTGCGCGACCAATCGAACATGTCACTGCTGTTCCGCTCCTTTGGCTATAAATACGGCGTGCCAGTGGACGGCGACATGGTTTTCGACACCCGCTGCCTGCCCAATCCTCACTGGGAACCTGAATTGCGTAAGCTCACCGGCCGCGATCAGCCAGTGATCGACTATCTCGAATCCCAGAGTGACGTGAGCGAAATGTACGCTGACATCCATGGCTATCTCGCCAACTGGCTGCCGCGCTTCGCCGCCAACCACCGCGTCTACATGACCGTGGCGATCGGTTGTACCGGGGGAAGGCACCGATCGGTGTACATGGCCGAACGCCTCGGCGCGCAGTTCGTTAGAGACAACGACAACGTGCTGGTCCGACACCGGGAACTGGAGTTCTGATCGGCCATGTCGGAACGCGAAATCACCATCATCAACCGGTTGGGACTGCATGCCCGCGCGGCATCGAAGTTCGTCAACCTGGCAAAAACCTTCGGCAGCACCATCGAGCTCGTCAACGGTGATATCCGCGTCGACGGCAAACGCATCATGAGCGTCATGCTGTTGGGCGCAAGCCAGAACACCCGGTTGACGCTCTGCACGGATGGAGAAGATGCGGACCAGGCGATGGGTGCACTCTGCGACCTCATCGAAGATCGGTTCGGCGAGGCCGAATAGTTCAGAGAGCCTCTCGTCGAGTATTGGATCGAGGGTTCCTCGCTGGCTGCACATCCGGTGACAGGTTAATCTTGCCGCGCCTATCCAGGAGGCGGCATGGAGTTCCAGAAGCAGCTCAGTGAAGTAATCCGCTCATTCGACGCCGGAACCTGGGACGAGATGCGCTTTCTGCTCGCCGCGCTCAAGCCCCGGGAGATCGCCAACCTTCTGGAATCGACGCCGCGGAAGGTGCGCTCCGTCGTCTGGGAACTGGTGGATGAAGAGACTTCGCACAAGGTTCTCCAGTATCTGGTGGATGATGTCCGTGCGGATTTCCTGGAGTCCATGGACACGGCAGAGTTGGTCGCCGCGGCCGACGATCTCGCAACCGACGATTTCGCGGACATCCTCCAGCAACTACCCGACACGATTACCCGGGAAGTTCTCAATTCCATGGACGCCCGCGACCGGGCCCGGGTCGAGGCGGTGCTCGCCTACCCCGAGGACAGCGCCGGCGGCCTGATGAACACGGACACCACCACCGTACGACCCCGTCATTCGCTGGAGCTCGTGCTGCGCTACCTTCGCCGGCAAGGCGAGCTCCCGGAGGCGACCGACAATCTGATCGTGGTCAACAGCCGGGATGAATACGTCGGCGTGTTGCCGCTGACGCGGCTGATCACCTCGGACCCGAGCGTTACCGTGCGCGAAGTCATGAACGCCGAAGCCGAGGCCATTGAGGTATCCAGTCCCGACACCGAGGTTGCGCATCTGTTCGCCGAGCAGGATCTCATTTCGGCCCCCGTGGTCGATCCGCAGGGCAAACTGTTGGGCCGAATCACCATCGACGACGTGGTGGACGTGATCATTGAGGACGCGGATGAAACGATACTCGCCCGGGCCGGCCTGGAGGTAGACGAGGATACCTTCACGCCAGCGCTCAAATCTGCCCGCAGACGAGCGGTATGGTTGGGCATCAACCTCGTCACCGCCTTGCTCGCCGCGGCGGTCATTCACGTTTTTGAGGAAACTATTGCCAAAGTCGTTACGCTGGCAGTGCTGATGCCAATCGTGGCCAGCATGGGAGGCATCGCAGGAACCCAGACGCTGACGCTGGTCATACGCGGCCAGGCACTCGGTCAGCTGGGCGGAGGCAACCTGTGGTGGTTGTTCAACCGCGAGCTGGTCGTGGCGATTCTCAACGGACTGCTCTGGGCAAGCCTGGTGGCGGCCGGCGTGGCCCTGGTGTTCGGGGACGTAACCCTCGGCGCACTCATAGGCATCGCGATCATCATCAACATGATCGTTGCCGTGGTATCAGGCAGCGTCTTACCTTCGATCCTCAACGCCGTCAGCATCGATCCCGCGATAGCAGGCGGCGTGGTCCTCACCACGATTACCGATGTGGCCGGTTTCTTCGTATTCCTCGGACTGGCGACCCTCGCCTACGCCTAGTGTCCTAGCCCGCAGCGATGGTCATTTCGTCGATGAGAATCGAGCCCGTCAGCAGATTACCGCGCCGGTCCAGATCATCGCCGCTGCCGACGATGCCGAGGTACATCCGTGCAAGGTTGGAGGCGATGGTCAGCTCTTGAACCGGGTACGCCATTTCGCCGTTCTCGACCCAGAATCCCGCTGCCCCACGCGAGTAGTCGCCCGTCACCAGGTTGATGCCCTGTCCCATGAGTTCCGTCACCAGCAAGCCGGTTCCCATCTGGGCGAGCAACTTCTGCCGCGGGCGATGGGGGCCCTCGAGGTCGAGGTTGTGAACGCCGCCGGCGTTACCTGTGGTCTCGAGCCCCAGCCGTCGGGCTGAGTACGTGCCCAGCACGTAGCGCGCTACGCGACCCCCGTCAACAAATGCCTGTTCCCGGGTTGCCACCCCATCCGCGTCAAATGCCGCGCTGCCATGGCCACCCGTACGCAGGGGGTACTCGACCAGCGAATAGCAGTCCGGCAGCACGGCGCGCTCAAGAGAATCCGTCAGAAACGAGGCGCGCCGGTACAGCGCGGCGCCGCTCAGCGCGCTGATCAGGTGGCCGATCAACCCCGAAGCAATCGGCGCATCGAAAAGTACGGGGTATCGCCCGGTGGCGATCTTGCCGGGCTCCAATCTCGCGACAGTACGCTCGGCCGCCTTTCGCCCAACGGCCTCGGGCGCTTCCAGCGCGTCCGCGCGGCGCGCCACGGTGTACCAGTGGTCGCGCTGCATACGGTCCTGCTCGCCCGCAATGACCGCACAACTGGTCGCATGCCGGGTGCTCAGGTAGCTGCCAATGAAGCCATGGGTGTTGCCGTACGCCCGACAACTCTGCTGCGTCGAGACGCTCGCGCCATCCGAGTTCACCACCCGCGCGTCATCCCGGGCAACGTCCTCGCAGGCGAGCGCGAGGCGCTCGGCGTCCGCTACCGATACATCCCAGGGGTGGTAGAGGTCGAGGTCGGGCAGCACCTCCGGCATCAACTCCGCTGCCGCCAATCCATGGCAGGGATCTTCCTGAGTGAAACGCGCGATGTTGAGCGCAGCCCGCACCGCGTCGCGAACCGCGTCCGGGGAGCTGTCAGAGGTGCTTGCTGAACCCTTGCGCGTCCCAAGATATACGGTGATGCCAAAGCCTTGATCGCGATTGAACTCCACGGTTTCCAGCTCACCCATGCGCACCGTGACGCCGAGTCCGCAATCCTCACTGGCCGATACCTCGGCCGCATCCGCACCGGCGCGGACTGCTTCTTCCAGAATTGACGCCACCAGCGACTTCAGCTTGGCCTCGCTCTCCGCTACGCTGGTCAGAATTCCCCTCGAAACATCCGTAACTTCAGTCATTGATGGATCCGCTGTTATCCGACAGCTCGCCTTGATGGACGACCGGCCCAGCAAAAGCGCACTCAAACAGGAAGCGCGGCGCCTGCAAAGCCTCGGCGCCGCGCTGACACGTCTCAACGACGAGCAACTCGCGCGACTGCCTTTGAGCAGCGAATTGCGGGACGCGCTGCGTGCCTACCGGCGGATTCACAGCCACGAAGCCGGGCGCCGACAAGCGCAATTCATCGGCCGGTTGATGCGCGATGAAGACACCCCTGCGATTGCCCGCGGACTCGACGACCTCCAGCAAATCAGCGGGCTCGCCCGGAACGCCCACCAGGAGGTCGAACGCTGGCGGACCCGTCTGCTCGAAACGGACCTCGCCCTGACTGAGTACATCACGCGGTACCCCGATACCGATCGCGTCGCGCTGCGCAACCTCATTCGCCTAGCCCGCCGAAATCCAGAGAACCCGTCACGACCGCTGTTCCGGTTCATCCGAACTGATCAACAACGCCGCAGCAGCCCGGCGGCCGATACTTAAGGAAGTCTCCCTAGTGTCCTGTCCCATAGATAGCCTGCATTTCAGAGCACGCAGAATAGTCAAACACAAGG
This sequence comes from Gammaproteobacteria bacterium, assembly GCA_004357385.1. Taxonomy (GTDB): domain Bacteria; phylum Pseudomonadota; class Gammaproteobacteria; order Pseudomonadales; family Azotimanducaceae; genus SMWF01. Next base: position 20,948 of record SMWF01000020.1, read on the forward strand.
CGTGTCCCGCCGGCAATATCTGGATATTGGCAAGGGACACAACGTAAGTGGTTGGCTATTCTGCGTGCTCCCGGAGGGCGTGCCCGCTGAATATGTAGGTTATCTATGGGACAGGACACTAGGCCTCGGTCCCACCCACGATCACTTCATCGATCTTCAGGGTTGGCTGACCCACACCCACTGGCACGGACTGCCCATCCTTGCCGCAGATGCCAACGCCCTGGTCCAGGGCCAGATCGTTGCCGACCATTGAAACTCTGCGCATCACCTCGGGGCCGTTACCGATCAACGTGGCACCCTTGACCGGGCGCGTCACCTTGCCATTCTCGATCAGGTACGCCTCGGTTGCCGAAAATACGAACCTGCCCGAGGTGATGTCCACCGAGCCACCGCCAAAGTTTGCGGCATACAAGCCGCGCGGCACGCTGGCGATGATTTCCTCCGGTGCATGTTCGCCGGCCAGCATGAACGTGTTGGTCATGCGCGGCATAGGCAAGTGGCCATAGGACTGACGGCGACCGTTGCCGGTGCTGCGGGTGCCCATCAAACGGGCATTCAGCTTGTCCTGCATGTATCCCTTGAGAATGCCATTCTCGATCAGCACGGTTCGCTCGGTGGCGCAGCCTTCGTCGTCGATACTCAGCGAGCCACGCAGACCGTCGAGGGTTCCGTCATCAACCACCGAACACAACGGCGACGCGACCTGCTCGCCGATCCGGCCGGAATAGGCCGAACTCCCCTTGCGGTTGAAGTCGCCCTCCAGCCCGTGACCGACCGCCTCATGCAACAACACGCCGGGCCATCCGGGCCCCAGTACCACGGTCATGGGTCCCGCCGGCGCAGCATCGGCTTCCAGATTGACCAACGCGCCGCGTACGGCTTCGTCGGCATACCCTATCGCGCGATCACCCTCCAGCAACCAGTCCAATCCGCAGCGGCCACCGCCGCCTGCGTGGCCCCGCTCGCGGCGTCCGTCCTGCTCGACCAGCACAGTGACATCCAGGCGAACCAGGGGTCGGGCATCGGCGGCCAGGGTGCCATCGCTGGCAACGACCAGAATGGTCTCATAGGACGCCCCGAGCCGGACGTTTACTTCAATAACGCGCGGGTCCAGCGCTCGTGCATGCCGATCGACCCGTTCCAACAGGGCGATCTTAGCGGCTTCGTCCACGGTCGAAATCGGATCGATCGCTGGGTACCGAGCCGGTGCCGCGACCCTCGATGTCGAGCCAACCGCCACGCGTTTATCTTGCCCCGCGCGAGCAATGCTCCGCGCGGCCTCCGTCGCCTGTTCCAGTGCGGGGAGGGCGATATCATCCGCATAAGCGAATCCCGTTCGCTCGCCGGTTACCGCGCGCACCCCCACACCCCGGTCGGTGCTGAAGGATCCTTCCTTGACCAGACCGTCGTCCAGCACCCAAGACTCGCTGCGCAGTGACTGAAAAAACAGTTCCCCAACATCCACAGCGCGTGACATCAGGCGACCCAGCAGTTCCTCCACGGCCCGCTGGTTCAGCTCCGCCGGGGACCACAACGCCGTCTTGGCCGATTCAATCAGGTCCATCGTTTCGCCACATATGACGTCATATCAGGAATCCGTCGCCCCGCCATCACTGCTGGGTTCTTCCTCATTGGCATCCGTCTCCGCCTGCGCGCTGCCGTCGATCGACTTCGAAAAGACCTGCACGAAGGTCACGTTCGGGTCATCCAACGTACCGCTAATTCTGTATTTCGCGCTGCTGAAGCTTTCAATCTGGTCACGAAACAGCCGCTCGCCGACGAATACCGCGCCGCCGAGGATCGGGTTGGCGAAAACGCTCAGGTAGGCAGCATACCAGGGCAAACTGGCACTGACCGGCAAGGTCACCACCATCTCGTTGTCGAGCTTCCCCGATTCCAGATCCACGGTTCCGGCAAGACGAAAACTGCCCCCGGTACCTTCCACTTCCATAGGCTGGGTGAAGGTCATGAAACCGTCGACCAGCTGTGTCTGCGCGGTGACCTGATCGAAACTGATCCCCTTGCCGAAGACGTCGGAAAAATCGAGGGTCATGCGCTTGGCCAGCGCTGCAAGGTTGAACAGCCCGAATATCCGCACGGTACCGCTGCCACTCTGCACATCCAGAAATCGGCCCTTTTTGATGTCGACGTCCATGCGGCCGCTGGTATCCCAGAGATCGAAATTCAGCGGCGAGCCGGGCCAGCTGAGGTCCGCCTTCAGACGGGCCGATTCGCTCTCGATACTGGCCGCATAATCCCACTGAGGTAACACTTCAGCCAGATTTGCAGTGGTGATCAAGCCGGCGAATCGGGTCACGTTCTCGGACGTATTCCAGTGGCCGGGCGTACTACCTTCGATACGCAGTCCTTTGATCGTGGCGGTCAGGTCGTGAACCGCAAACCCTTGCGCATCGCGCCTGATCTTCATCGCCCATTCGCCGTAGCTGGATTCACCGATCAGAATTTCGCTGACCACCACGTCGAGATCCGGCATCCGACTCAAATCGATGCCCTCGAGCGGGTCTCCGGCTTCCTCCTCCCCCGCCGGGAACGAAATGTACTCCACCGCCACCTGCATCGCCTCGGGCGGCCGCCACGCCAGCGTACCTTTGAGCTGTGGACCCTCGACGCTGACCCGCATGCCATCGCCGCCACCGGACGCGTCGATCAGCAGGTCGTCGAACACCACATCACCGACGTACGCCCGGTCCACTTCGAACCCTGGCAACGTCCAGCGTTGGTCCGAATCACTGTCCTCGACCAGCGCCAGCAGATCGCTCCAAACCGAGAGATCGGCAGATTCGATCCGACCGACGACCGTCAGACCGTCTCGGTCCTGCGGCGCGGGAACCCAATCACTGCTCGCGCCCACCCTGATGAATCCGCTGAGTCCGCCCGCGTCCATGAGCCGCACCCACCCGGTCGCGATGTCCGGCCAGGCAATCTCGATGCCGGTGAAGCCCTCGTCGAAGCCAATTTTCAATCGCGTGGGCCGCCGTTCGCTCGCCGGCTTCCCAAAGGGCGGCGGCAGGGCAATCGTCACCCCCTCCAGCGCCGTCACGACCTCGAGCCGTGGTGCCTCATCAGGCCGCATCGCGAGTGTCGCAGTAAAGTCGGCTTCGCCGTCGAGCAATCCGTGGTCACCGAGTTCCAGCCAATCGTTCACCTCGTCGGTCGTCACATGGCCCGTCAGGGCCAGGCGCACCTCGCCCTCGATCGTCTCGATGGCATAGCTCGCCGGGCGATCGAACAACCGGCCGGCCATCGGCTCTGCGGCAACCACGAATGGGTGTTGATAACGCACCTCACCGCTCAAATCCTGCAAGGTCAGCCCGAGATTCCGAAGGTCCAGGGTGACCCGAGCCAGGTTCAACTCGAGTTCGATGTCGAGCCGCTCCTCATCCACGCCCAGTGGCACGCGCAGATCCACGGCAAACTCCGTGTCGCCCGCCGCGGTCCAACTCTCATCGACCTGAGGCAGCCACTGGATGAGCGGCGATTCCCGGATCACACGTAACACGGCGGCGGCGCTGCCGCGCCCGAGGCCATCGACCTCGGCGTAATCACCCACCCGCGGCACGAATACGCGCATATCCTTCAGTTCGAGGTCGAGTAACGAGCCGCTCGATATATCGACGTGCGTCCCGGCACGCGATATCCGGATATCACCGTTCAGTCGGGTGGCAACCGGCCAGTCAGCGTGATATCGAATCGCCGCATCCACAGCGTCACCGGAAATTTCCGTGTGCCTCATCAATTTGCCCGGATGGGTTCGAATGTGGCCCTGATACGCGACCAGGGCCCGGTTGACGTGTCCGGACAGCAGCGCCTCGCCGAGCCAGCCGACCAGCTCGCGGGACAGCTTTCTGGGGACGTAGTGTCTTATCTCGGTCACCGACATATCGTGTATGTCGGCGAAAATTGCCAGGTGCTGCTCATAGCGATCCTTCGGGCGGCTGAGGACAAAGCCGCCCACCGCGTGCGTGTCACCGGTAACCAGGCGCAAGTTCTCACTGCGAATGCCGAGGTAGCCCGGTTCGAACCAGACGTACACTGCCCCTTGCGCGCCCTGGAACTCCAAATCACGCTCGAATACTCCAGGAAATCCAAGCACGATGTCGTCTTCATCAAAGACGAGTTCGAGACCCTGTTCATAGCCGGTGACCGCCGCATCCGCCCGGCGCAGCTTCGGCACGCCTTTGAAGCTCTCGCTCGACAGGTTGGTGAGCCTGGCGCTGTATCCGATCTGACCCTCCGCAGGATTTAGGCGAACCTGCACGGCATGGGCCTCGCCTGCAACGTTCAGGCCTGCAAGCCACGTGTCAACAATGGGGATCCCCGCCAACGCGCTGTGCACCACGTCCGCTGCCACACCCAAATCGACGAAACCAACCGTGAGTGCAAAGTCGCTGAGCGAGTCCTCTAGGTGGCCGCTCACGTCGATATCCGCAAGCTCCAGCAGCGCCGGTTCCGGTCCGGCGACTATGCGCAAACCGCCGATCCGGGCGCGCCATGACTCAAGGTCATTGTCGGCTCGCGCCTCAACTCGAAATGCCACCTCATCCAACGATCCTGTCCCCAGGCGCAGATCGCGAAGTGCAACGTCGAGTTTGCCGCGGCCTTCACCCGATTCGATGTGCCAACGCCCGTGAACTTCTTCCAGCACGCCGCCGGCGGCACCCAGTGCAATCCCCAGCGCTGGCGAGATCGTCAACGCCGCGGCATCCACCGTGGCTACCCCCGCGCCCCCGAGTCCAAGCAGACTCTCGTGCAGGGCATAGCGGACGGTGACCCCGCAGTCTTTACAAGAAGGGTCGGCAGCCCACAACCGCAGCACTCCAGCGTGGGCTCTGTCGCTATTCCGGGTCGCCACGCTCCCCTCGAAGTCGCCCACCAGGATCCACGGATCCTCCGCTTCGTCGACCACCTCCGAGCGCTGGTCATCCGGGCGTTGGTCATAAAATCGCAGCCGCAGGTTCGGCATCGAGATCGAATCACTCTCCCACAGCAGCGCGGCTATCGAAATCGGCAATGCACGGATCGGCTCGCCGCCCAGCTGCCAAACGCCATCAGGGTTCCGGACCAGTGCCAACTCCACCGCACCGATGTCCAGCCTGCGCGCCACCAGGGAACTGTGCAGCGCGCTCTCGAGCAGATCCAACTCGAAGGTCACGTCGCGCACCTGGCCGCCATTGAAGCGAATGCTGTCCGCGCTGATGATCGGATTCAGGCCGCGCCAGTCACCCTTGAAACCGCTTAGTTCGATGCCACGGGCATCGAGGAGCGAGTTGAGCTGAGGTTCCAGATCGTCGAGCCAAAGCACCAGCACGCGTCCCGTGCTGGTAGTAATGGCGATCAGCACGGTGACGAAACCCGCAAACCAGAACAGCCAGCGCAGCACCACGATCACCTCAGGTCACCCACCGGAATACCTGACATTCGACCGCCTGCATCGCACTTGATTCACCGGGTCGTCGCGCGGCTACGGGCGCGGAACGCCCTGAACCAGAGCGACATCGAACTGTTCGAGGCCATAGCTGGGTTCCACCTGGAAGCGCACCGCGCGCCCGACCTCCTCGGCCAACCATGTCACGCCATCGGATTCTTCATCCAGCAATCGATCGACCACGTTCTGGGACCCGCGCACCAGGTACTCGTAAGCTCCGTCGCCCGGCGGCAGTTCCGGACAGTCGTTACGGGCGTCACGCATGATTGCCCGGAATACTTCGAAGCAGACGGTTTCCTCGGTTTTCAGCAGCCCGCGCCCCCCGCAGGAGTCACAGGGTTCGCACATCTGCTGCACCAGGCTTTCACGGGTTCGCTTGCGACTCATTTCCACCAACCCCAACCCTGAGAACTCACCGATGCGGGTGCGCGCCGGATCAGCTTCTGCGGCCTTCTCGAGTGCCCGCAGGACCTGCCGTTGGTGCTCTTCGTCCTCCATGTCAATGAAATCGATGACGATGATTCCGCCCAGGTTGCGCAATCGAAGCTGACGCGGGATGGCCGCGGCTGCCTCGACGTTGGTCCGATAGACCGTTTCCTCCAGGCTCCGCACGCCGATGAAGCCGCCAGTGTTCACATCGATGGTGATCATCGCCTCGGTCTGTTCGATGATCAGATGCCCGCCGCAGCGTAGCTCGACCCGTTTCTCCAGCGCCCGGCTCAACTCGTCCTCCACACCGAACCGCTCGAACAGCGGCACGGGCTCCTGGTACACCGAAACCCGGCTCTCCAACTCTGGAAGAAACCGAACCACGAACTCGCGGACCCGTTCGAAGGTGTCGGGGTCATCGATCCGGACCGCCTTCAGATCGGCGCTGGCCAGGTCTCGGATAACCCGCGTATGTACCGGCAACTCTTCGTATACGACCTCGCCGGGGCTGGCTTGTTTGACGCGTTCGGCCACCCGGCTCCAGATGCGCAGCAGCACCCGCATGTCGCTTTCCAGGTGTTTGTCACCCACGCCCTCGGCCGCTGTGCGCACGATGAAACCGCAGCCTTCGGCCGCGGGATTCGCCGCACGAACCGCAGCGGTAAGGTCATGAAGACGCTCTCGCTCGCCTTCGTCCTCGATGCGCCGGGAGATCCCGACGTGATCGTTGCGCGGCAGCAACACCAGATACCGACTGGCGAGCGCAAGATGGGTCGTCAGCCGGGCGCCTTTGGTGGCGATCGGGTCCTTGGCAACCTGCACCAGCAACACCTGTCCGTCGTGAAGGAGGTCGCGGATGTCCGGCTGTTTCGCACTCTCACCCTCGGGCGTCATCCGCGGCCCGTCGATGTCCCGGGCATGCAGAAACCCAGGTCTGGCCAGGCCCACGTCCACGAACGCCGCTTGCATGCCTGGCAGAATGCGTTGTACGCGACCTTTGTAGATGTTGCCCGTCAGGCTGTAGCCGGCGGAGCGCTGCAGATGGAGCTCGGCGAGCAGGTTGTTCTGCAGTAACGCGACGCGGGTTTCAAATTCGTGAACGTTGATGAGCAATTCTTCTCGCATCGGCGACCTCAAACACCACGGTGGTGCCATGTGTCCACGCCGGCGGCGCGCAACAACGCTTCTGTCTCGTACAGCGGCAACCCCATGATCCCGCTGTGACTGCCTTCGATCCGCCGCACCAATATACCCCCAATGCCCTGGATCCCATACCCCCCGGCCTTGTCGCGGCCCTCGCCGGTAGCCCAGTAACGCTCGAGCTGTGCCGCGTCGATGTCCGCGAACCAGACGCGTGAATGCGACACCGCAACGTCGACGTATCGGTCCGAGCCTCGCAGTGCCGATACCGCAACGGCCGTCATCACAACGTGCTCGCGGCCGCTCAACCGCCGCAGCATCGCGAGTCCCGCGTCACGATCAGCGGGTTTGCCCAGCACGACGCCATCGACCACCACCACGGTATCCGCGCCAAGCACCGGCAGCTGAGAATCGCACTCGCGCGCCGCCAGCTCGGCCTTCGCGGCCGCAAGCCGGCGGACCAGCCCGTCCGGTGCTTCGCCCGAACGTACCGATTCGTCGCAGGTTACCGGCCGAACGCTGAACACAAGCTGAAGCCGTCCGAGCAGTTCTGCCCGCCGGGGCGACCGGGAAGCAAGGATAACTTGCGGTGCACGCTGCGACATCAACGGTTCAGTCGACCCCGAACTGGGAATGGATGCGTCTCAGCAACGCGTAGACCAACGGCCAGAGCAGCATGCTGACGAGCCCCGGCAAAACGAAGCGCCAGTCGAAGTGACCGTCACGGGCGAATATCTGCACGATATTCCGAAACAGATCGGCCCCCAGGACCAGCGCGAATATCACAACCCCTTGCTGCGGTACCGAGTACATCCGCAGGCGTTCATACAGCGACCAGGTCACATAGGTCATGGTCGCGAGGCAGATACCATTCACACCCAGCGGGTCGCCGCGCAGGACGTCCAGCAACAATCCGACGCACCAGGCGCTGATCATGCCAAACCGGTCCGGGAGGACCATGACCCAATAGAACATGACCAGTATCACCCAGGCCGGGCGCAGCCAGCCAAGCCACTGGGGCAGGCTTTCGGGAAGATGCGCCACCGCCAGCATCATCGCGATGGCAATCGACAGCAGAATGATCCAGCCGCCGCGCAATGGATTCACGGCCCGGTCCCTCCGGAATCCGCCGCGCTCTCCTCCAAAGCCGCCGCGCTCTCTTCCAAAGCCGCCGCGCTCTCTTCCAAAGCCGCCGCGGCGCTTCGCTCATCGAAGATCAACAGGACGTGGCGGCTTCGATCCAGCGCCGCAAGTGGTCGCGCGACCACTTCCGCGTAGACCCGCGCCGGGTCGACCTCCACACGCACCACTTCGCCCACCGGATAACCGGGCGGAAACCGCCCACCGAGTCCGGAGGTAACCAACAGATCCCCTGTCCTGATGTCGGCGGTAATCGGCACGTGCTCCAGTTCCAGACGGTCCAGCTGACCGGTGCCCGCCGCGACGCTGCGCACGCCGTTGCGATTGACCTGCACGGGTACGGCATGGGTCGAATCTGTGACCAGCAGAACCCGACTGAAAAACTCCGAGACCTCCACAACCTGTCCGAACAAGCCTTGTGCGTCGATTACCGCCTGACCCACCGTGACCCCCGCAGCAAGACCCTTGTCGACAATCACTTCAAGGGTCGCCGGACCCGGCACCACCCCCGTAAGTTCCGCTACCAGAACTTCGGCGCCGAGACGGTTGCGACTACCCAGTAGCGCGCGCAGCCGGGTGTTTTCTTCGCGCAGCACCGCGAACTGCTGCGAGATCTGCGAGAGCTCCAGCACTCTCCGCTCGAGCAAGCTATTGCGCTCCCGCAGGGCGCCGCGGCTGGCGAACGATTCGGTGACTTCGGTGGTTATCCTGTAGGGCGTTTCCGCGAACACGTACAACGGGATGACGACGGTTCCCAGCACCGTGCGAACCGGATCGAGTAAACGGGAATTGACATCCACCACCGCCAGCAGCATGGACACGATGGCAAGCGCCAGGAGCAAATACCCTGCGCCAGACTCTCGAACGAACAGCGCTTTGATGGGCGCCTCAGACTGTCCGCAAAACGCTACGCATTATAGCTTCAGGCGAGCGCGGTTTAATCCGTCGACAACAGATCCGCGTTTCCGGCCTCGTCCATCAACTCCAGTGCCTTGCCGCCCCCGCGGGCGACACAGGTCATCGGATCTTCCGCAATGATCACCGGCAGCCCGGTTTCCTCGGCCAGCAGCACGTCCACATCACACAACAGCGCGCCACCGCCGGTCAGCACCACGCCAGTTTCCGCGATATCCGACGCCAGTTCCGGCGGGGTCTGCTCGAGTGCACTCTTCACGGCCTGCACGATCATCGACAGGGGCTCCTGCAGCGCTTCGAGAATTTCGTTGCTGTTCAAGGTAAAGGCGCGCGGCACGCCTTCAGCGAGGTTCCGGCCGCGCACATCGATCTCATGAATCTCCTTCTGCGGATAGGCCGCACCGATTTCTATTTTGATGCGCTCGGCCGTCGCTTCACCAATGAGGCTCCCCTGCGTGCGTCGCACATAGGCGACGATGGCTTCGTCGAAGCGGTCTCCGCCCACGCGCACGGTGTCCGAGTAGACCACCCCGTTCAACGAGATGATGGCAATCTCGGTGGTCCCACCACCGATGTCGACGACCATCGTGCCAACCGCTTCGTGCACCGGCAGGCCAGCGCCGATGGCCGCGGCCATGGGCTCCTCGATCAGGCGCACATCGCGCGATCCCGCGGACAGCGCGGATTCCCGGATGGCACGCCTTTCCACCTCGGTGGACTTGCACGGCACGGACACCAGTACCCGCGGGCTCGGCCGAATGAACGAGTTCTCGTGGACCTTGCTGATGAAGTACTTGAGCATCTTTTCCGTCACCAGGAAGTCGGCGATGACACCGTCTTTCAGCGGCCGGATGGCGGTGATGTTGCCCGGCGTGCGGCCCAGCATACGTTTCGCGTCCAGACCCACCGCGGCCACGGTCTTATTGTTGTTGTGGTGGCGAATCGCCACCACGGAGGGCTCGTTGAGCACAATCCCCTGGTCACGCACATAGATGAGCGTATTGGCGGTTCCCAGATCTATCGACAGATCACGCGAGAACAGCCCACGAATGTATTTGAACATCTATTGTTTCGGGTTTGGGTTGAGGAAGATCGCGGCTTCCATAAAATCCCGGAGAGTGTGCGGAATCGCTTGAGAAGAATCACGTAACTCTAGCAACGGCGCTAATTTTGGGCAAGGTGCGTTTGTGTTAATGTGACCGACTTGGCGCCTTAGGCGGCGCAATGGCAGCGCACCAGACCAACCTCATGACGATTCACCAGGACGACATTGCAAAGCTTTGTCGGCTAGCCCAGATCGCGCTCGACGATGGCGAGCGCGCAGCCACCAATGCCGACCTCGACAAGATGATCCAGATGATCGACGTGTTGCAATCGATCGACACGGATGGCGTCGAACCGTTGGCTCATCCGCTGGACGCGGCGCAACGCTTGCGCGCCGATGAAATCACCGAGCTGGTCGACCGCGACCGGTATCAGGCGAGCGCGCCAGCGGTGCAGGACGGCCTGTACCTGGTCCCTCGGGTCCTTTGAGCTCCGGCCATGGACGCATTCGCATCGCTCGGGCAACTCGCACGGGCTCTGAACCACGGCGATTTCAGCAGCGTCGAGTTGGCCCAGGAACACCTCGCTCGCATCGAGGCGAGCAACCCCACCCTGAACAGCTTCATCACCGTCAGCGCAGAACATGCGCTGACCCAGGCCGCTGCCGCAGACGAGCGCATCGCGGCCGGCACGGCGGGCCCATTGACCGGCTTGCCCCTCGCCCACAAAGACATCTTCTGCACGGACGGAATTCGCACGAGCTGCGGCTCGCGCATGCTGGACAACTGGATCGCCCCCTACGATGCGACGCTGGTTGCACGTTTGAACGATGCTGGCATGGTCACCCTCGGCAAAACCAATATGGACGAGTTCGCAATGGGCTCGTCCAACGAAAACAGCTACTACGGCCCGGTTCTCAATCCCTGGGATCCCACGCGGGTGCCCGGCGGCTCATCCGGTGGTTCGGCAGCGGCGCTTGCAGCCGGCCTCGTGCCGATTGCGACCGGCACGGACACCGGTGGATCCATCCGTCAGCCCGCAGCGTTCTGTGGGGTGTGCGGACTCAAACCCAGCTATGGGCGGGTTTCAAGGTACGGCATGGTCGCGTTTGCTTCGAGCCTGGATGCCGGGGGTCCGCTTGCCCGGGACGTCGCCGATCTGGCTCGATTGATGCCGCTGATCGCGGGCTTCGACCCGCGCGACTCGACCAGCAGCGAACAACCCGTGGATCGCCTCGAAGCGTTGGCGCTCAACCTCGACGAAAGCGCAGCGATGCTGCCGCCAGGGCTGACCATCGGCCTACCGGAGGAGTACTTTGCAGATCTCGATGGCGCCCTGGCCGTCTGTCTGGACCAGGCACGCGCCACCCTCGAAAAACTGGGCGCACGCTGTGTCGACGTCTCCCTGCCCCACACCGCGGCAGCCATCCCAACTTACTACGTGATCGCCTCTGCCGAAGCATCCACCAATCTGTCTCGCTATGATGGCGCGCGCTTCGGGCATCGCTGCGCGCACCCGACGAATCTGGATGATCTGTACCAGCGCTCCCGCTCCGAAGGCTTCGGGCGTGAGGTCAAACGGCGCATCCTGACGGGCACCTATACGCTGTCCGTCGGGTACTACGATGCCTATTACGTCAAGGCGCAACGGGTCCGTCGGCTGATCCGCGACGATTTTCTGCGGGTGTTCGAAGACGTCGATCTGCTGCTTGCGCCGACCGCACCCAACCCTGCGTTTCCGCTGGATCAGTTACTCGCCGACCCGATCCGAATGTATCAACAGGATGCTTTCACGGTGCCCGCAAGTCTGGCCGGAATTCCAGCACTGGCAGTACCCTGCGGCATGATCGACGGGTTGCCGGTAGGATTGCAGTTGATGGGACCGCACTTTTCCGAGGTCGAGCTGCTCGAAGCCGGGATGGCATTTCAGACAGAGACCGATTGGCACCAGCAACATCCGGAGGCCACTGGGTGACCGCGCCGTGGGAAAGCGTGATCGGCCTGGAGGTGCACGTCCAACTGGCAACCCGCTCCAAGCTTTTCTCCGGTGCCAGCACCGCTTTCGGCGCGCCGCCCAACAGTCAGGCCTGCCCGGTAGACCTTGCCCTGCCAGGCGCGCTGCCCGTGTTGAATCGCGAAGCCGTGCGCATGGCCGTTACCTTCGGCGTCGCAATCGGCGCCACAATCAACCCGTTTTCGGTATTCGATCGTAAGAACTACTTCTACCCGGACCTGCCGAAGGGTTATCAGATCAGTCAGTTCGAACGCCCCGTGGTGGGCGCCGGCAAACTCGAGATTACCCTGCAAGACGGCACGCGCCGCACGGTGCGGATTACTCGAGCCCACCTCGAGGAAGATGCCGGCAAATCATTGCACGAGAAATTTGCCGGCAAGACCGGGATCGACCTGAACCGGGCGGGGACGCCACTGCTCGAGATCGTCTCGGAACCGGATCTGCGCAGCGCCGCCGAGGCGGCTGCGTACTTTAAGAAACTGCATGCACTGGTGCGTTACCTGCGCATCTGCGACGGCAACCTCAGCGAAGGCTCGATGCGTTGCGATGCCAACGTCTCGATCCGTCGTGCGGGTGTGGAATCGCTCGGCGAGCGCACCGAAATCAAGAACCTGAATTCCTTCCGGTTCCTCGAGCGCGCCATCAACGTCGAGATCAATCGCCAGATCGGGCGCCTCGAAGCAGGCGAGGTGATCTTCCGGGAGACACTCCTGTACGACTCCGATCGAGACGAGACACGGCCGATGCGGTCCAAGGAACTGTCCGACGACTATCGCTATTTCCCGGAACCCGATCTGCTGCCGCTGGAGTTCGACACGGCGTTCATCGACGCGGCGCGCGCAGCACTCCCGGAGCTACCCGATGCCAAACGCGAGCGCTACATAGCGGATCTGGCGCTGCCCGAATATGACGCGAACTGGCTGACCGAGGATCCCGACGTCGCCGCGTACTTCGAGGCGGTGATGGCCAGCTTCGGCAATGCAAGGCTGGCCGCCAACTGGGCAAAGGTGGCCGCCAACTGGGTCATGGGCGAGGTGTCCGCGGCCGTGAATCGCGACCAGATCAGCTTCGCCGCGATCCCACTGCGCCCCGCGCAACTCGCCGCCCTGCTCGCGCGCATCGGCGACGCAACGATTTCCGGCAAGATCGCCAAGTCTCTTTTCGATCAATTGTGGCGCTCCGATGATCCCACCCTGGATGTCGCCGCGATGATCGCGGCACAGGGGTTGGAACAACTCAGTGACACCGGCGCCCTCGAATCACTGGTCGCAGCGGCCATCGACGAGAATCCTGCTCAGGTCGAGCAGTACCGCGCGGGGAAGGAAAAAGTCCTGGGGTTCTTCGTCGGTCAAGTCATGAAGGCATCGGCCGGCAAAGCCGACCCTAAACAGCTCAACGCGCTGCTGAAATCCGCATTGGCGAAGGATTGAGCCGTGGCAGCGGTCACGCGAACTCCTCGACACGCAAACGAGCCGCGCCCTTGTCCTTGAACCATAACGAGTTGATCTCGATGAACTGGACCGATTCCCTGGCCAGATTGTCCTCCGGGAAAATGGCCTGCACCGGACAGGCGGACTCGCACGCACCGCAGTCAATGCATTCCTGGGGCTCGACGTAACAGATGCGATCTTCTTCTTCGGAGTAGATACAGTCGACGGGGCAGACTTCAATGCAGGACTGATCCTTTACGTCGAGGCACGCCTCTGTGATCACATAGGTCATTTCTAGCGGCGCTTATTCTTCTTGCGGTACCGTTCTCGGTCCAACGTAATCGCGTTTCGGCCACAGAAAGTCGATGCGGGTGCGATGGATCAACCAGCGACCATCGACCTTCGTGTACAGGTCGTCGTAGATACCGAACAGGATGAGCGGGTTCTCCACGCCCTCGGTGGTACGTAGATCCAAAAGGTACCAGCGTCCATGAGCCGTCTGGGCGTCGACGATGCGAATCAGCGGGTTGGTGGTCACATGCATCACTCCGTGAACCGGCCCCTCACTCTCCAGGTAAGTCGCGAAGTTCGCCCGAATCTGTTCTTTGCCGACCCAGTCACCGCCGTAGTCGGGGCCGAATTCGCACACGGCATCGTCGGTGAACAGGTCCACCAGCTCGTCCAGCAACTGCCCATCGAAATAGTGAGAGTACTGCACGCGTAACTTCTTGATGGCTTCGGTTTCGAGCAATTCCTGCAATGCGTCCATGATCGTGTCCCCCGCGTTGGTAATGTGCACAGACATCTGCGCCAGGAATCTTACCAATTTGTTGCGAAAAACTGTAGCGCGATGTAACTTTGAGCGTCCTGCTGCGAATCTCCCTGGGGATCACAATGGCCAGCATCGCCGACTTCGTCAGCACCCTCGCGGACGACTCACAGGACCCGGGTGCGCATAAAG
>SMWF01000021.1 GCA_004357385.1 Gammaproteobacteria bacterium
CCCTCACAGATAAGCGACCCATCGTCCCGATCCCTGGGAAGTTTGCAACTCCCGAGTTACGGCCGCACCCGGGGTCCTCACGGCGTTGGCCCATGGCTAGTCAGGCCACCGGTGCCACGAATCTAACTACACATGGGCGGATGCCGCCCCACCGCGGCGGCCGTGCTGGGCTCCAGCGCGGGCGTCAGGTGAGACCGCCAGCACCGATTGCTCGAATTCTGGTGGGATCGCCGGCCATCTGGTGTATCCTGAAGCAGCGGCAAATGGGGGCTACACGCCGATCGGGCACGCCCGCGGGACGGAGAAGAAGGGCATGCGCCGGCAAGGCTGTTTCATCACATGTCTGTGGCTGATTGCTGTGGTTGGCGCGATGCCGGCCAGGGCCACCCAAGCACAGGGGCCGGGGCCCGCCTGCCCGGCGGACTGCGATCTGCCGGCCAACAAGGAGGTCGGCATCAACGACTTCCTGGCGCTACTGGCCCAGTGGGGGTCCGTCGGAAGCAGTTGCGACCTCGACGGCGGCGGCGTGGGGATCAACGATTTCTTGTTGCTGCTGGCCAACTGGGGCCCGTGCCCGCCACCGCCCAACGACGAGTGCCTCGGCAAGATCATCATCACCCGCCTCTCTGTTACACGACGATTGGCGTGCAATTCGACATGTGGGGCGCGACGCCGAGCACTGACACGTCGCAGTGCACCGGCGTTGAACCAAACACTTTCAAGGACATCTGGTACTGCCTGGAGAACGGCACCAAAGAAGCGAAGGTTGTGACGCTCACCGGCGATGTTGATCTTCTGGCGGAAGTCACGGTGGGGTGCGCCTGCCCGCCGGGCGCGCTGGTGACATGCGGGCGGCTGATCGACCCCAAGGGCGTCACGTCCTTCACCATGCAGGTCGCTGAAGCTGTCTGCATTCGGTTGATCAACGATCTCGATCTGCCTAACGACCAGATCGCCGGCAGCCTCCTGATCACCAGCGAACCCGCCGGACCGCCGAGCGAGAAGTGCTTCGACCAGCAGCCCGACCATGTCAACGGCATCTTCTCTGACCTCGACTGCGACGCTTGTGCCGCCGGGGGCGACCCGCCGCAGCAGGTCCTTGCTGAGCAGATGGTCCTGGTCACGCCAGAGATGATCGACGAACTTCGCTTCTGGGGCGGCTACTTCCCCGGCGATGCCGGTGGCGGCAATCCGCTGCCCGACAACTTCACCGTCAAGTTCCGCGTCAACGACGACTCGACCGGCATCGACGTGCCCGGCGACGTCGTCCGCAAGCTGAAGGTCGGCCCGGCGACGACGCGAATGGCGACCGGCGTGATGCTCTTCGGTGTCCGCGAGTTCGAGTACACCATCGACCTCGATCCGAACCAGGAGCTTCCGTCCGGCTTCTACTGGGTCGAGATTTACAACGACACGACCAACGACCCGACCAACGACGACTGGTTCTGGGAGACCGGCACGGTCGATCCGATCAACGGGCTGCCCGGCTCGGTGTTCAGCACCGACGTGCCCAATGTCCCGCCAAAGGGATGGTCCGTCGATCCGGTCACCGATCTGTCGCTCAACATCACCTGCAAGCCCAGCGAGCCTGCAAACGTCAACTTCTACATGGATCCTGTGGAGTTCGACGATGCCGTTCTGCTGGCGGACAAGCTGCAGCAGTTCACATGGGACTTCTCGCCCAACGATCTTCCGGCCGCGAGCGCCGTGTTGCTCGACGATCCCCTGGATGTCAATACGCACGGCGATGACCCCGACGATCCGTGGGGTGCCTTGTGGCCGCCGGAAGTGGACATCCAGTTCACCTCGAACATGAACCCTGCCGGCCCGCTTGCGCCGGCCGGGATCGACGGGCTGAGCTTCAAGACCGCAGGTTTCCTGAACCTGATCAACGACATGCTGGGGGCGGCCACCCTCGCCGACAGCTTCAATATCGTCAACGGCGCGGCAGACCCCGACGCGTGCGATGACTGCTCCAGCGTCCACACTGCGATATCGATGAATCTCATGAGCCAGGCTCTTGTCGGCAGTCCCGTCGCCGTTCTCTTCCGGGTGACCGTGTACGACGACCAGGACCAGGTGCTGGGCGCAATCGATATTCCGGCCATCGACAACGAGAAGGTCTTCCTGGGTGTGATCACCGAGGACAAGATCCCCATCGGGCGGATCGACATCTGGGACATGCTCAGCGATGGCGCCACCAACGGCGCCGAGGGGATTTCCTCGATTACGGCCTACCTGGCCAACGGCAACGTGGACGAGTGCAACGGCGATCCAACCTGCCATGAGTGCGAGACACCTGCCGGAGACTGCCTTTGCGTCCAGGGCGTACCCTGCCTCTTCGTGGAACCGTGCGTCGATGGTACGTGCCCCCCCGGCTTCTTCTGCTGTACCAACACCTGCTGTGGCGGGTCAGTGTGCCTGCCAGTGTGCGGAAGTCCGCTCGTCGCAGAGCCGCCGTCAGTCGTCGCGCCGGACGCGGTCTTCAGCGGCGGCTCGGCCGACAAGACGGAATAACGCTCGTGGCGGCGTTGCTCTGGGGCGGCGCCAATGCAATTGCGCCGAGCGATCCGCGTCAGGTCCAATTCCCAAGCAGGAGCAGGAAGTCCGCAATACCCACCTCGTTATCCAGGTCCAGATCCTCGAGGCAGCAACCGTCGACACATCTGCCCCAGGCAGCCAGCACGGCGAGAAAGTCCACGATCCCGACAGCGCCGTCGCCATCGATGTCACCGAGCCGCACGTCAAATGGACTGCCTTCGAGCTCGAACGCGCCCATGTCCACGACCACCGGGATGCCGCAGCCAGGATCGCGTTCGAGCCCATCCGCCGCAAACCTCGGATTCCCGTCGAGATCCTGTGGTAGCAACTCGGTCGGGTCACCGTTCCCATCGATATCGGTGGTATCGGCAGGGACCGCCCAGTTGTGACCGGCGTCCACAGCCGGAGAACCGCCGGTCAGCCGCACGTTCTCATCACCGGTCCCTGGGTTGCCATCCGGACCGAGCGTGTCAACAAAGGCTGGATCGGCGTCGATGTTGCCGGCCAGCCAGGTGACGCTACTTGTGCCATCGACGGCCATCGCGGCCTGTCCGCCCTGGACGTCCGAGTATGCGACCGAGATCGTCGAGCTGAAAAACAGCGAGATCTCCGGTCCTTCCGCAGCGGTGTTGCCCCAGAGAATGGTGTTGAAGACCAGGGCATCGCCGAAGGCTGCGTTACGGAGGCCGCCGCCGGTCGTCGCGGTGTTCCCGGTAAAGGTGCAGTTGGTCACGATCGGGCAGCTGCCATCCTCGCGGCTGAACATCCCGCCACCCTCGCAACCGGCCGTGTTGTCGACAAAAACGCAGTTGGTGACGACCGGGCTGCTGGCAACATTCAGCATTCCGCCCGCGTCGCTCGCCGAGTTGCCGATGAAGCGGCAACCGACGACGGTCGAGTCGGCGATGTCGTTCGCCAGCCCGCCGCCAAAGCCGGCGACATTGCCCAGAAACAGACAGCCGATCACAACTGGAGTGCCGTCGGCGTTATACATCCCGCCGCCGGCCGTAACCGCCGAGTTTCCGACAAATGTACAACGCATCACCGTCGGACTACCGCCGTCATTGTTCATCCCGGCACCGTTGTCAACGACGTGGATGGCGTTGGCGTTCCCGGCAGTGATGGTGAATCCGTCAAGGACGGCAGTCCCATCGACCCCGCTGCCGGTCACGACCTGGAAAGCGTTCTCGTTGTTGTTTGCAAAGCCCGGCCCATCATCGAGGGCAAGATCACCGCTGAGCAATGTCAGGTTCTGCGTGACATCGCGATCATCCGGATCCGGCTCGCCGAGGCCCGCATAGCCACCCATCAGGGCCACACCACTGACGAGTTGAAACGTCGCCTCACGAACGCCCGTCCCCTGGGGTGTCGCTTCGTCGCGGTCAGGTAGGTATAAGCCCTGTCCCACGTGGATCTCGGTCACGTCGTTGTCGGGATCGGCCGCGAAGGCAAGCGCGTCCTGAAGGAATGAGAAAGCGGTGGCCCAACTCGCCCCGTCGCCGCCGGACAAGGCATCATCGTCAACAAGAATGATGACGGAGCCCGCCGTGGCTGCAGTGGAGCCTACGAGCAACGGGACGAGGAATCCGAGCGATCGCGTCACGCGGCTCGTTCCGCGCAGAACGATTGCTCGCACCGTTGATGTCCTGCGAATCAATTCCACCCCTGTCACGAAGTGCCGTACCTGAGTGGGCTCCGCGGACCGGGTCCGTGCCTCACGTTTCCCGACAGCCGCACGCCGGGCACAGCGCAGACTATCACACCAAGGGGTGCCGGCCGTGCATGAAACCCTCATTTGCGGCAGTTGCGTGACGGAAGAATCGTCGCGGCCGGCAATGTCGTATTCACCCAAGTCGATGTATTCCGTAAGCCCTTGACGCAATATGAGAAACGCACCGGAAACGGCGTCACACGTTCGCTGACGACAGGGGTTGTAGATCGCCTTATATTAACGAATAACCGGATTTTGGTCGTCGAATCTCAGTCCGTCTGGTATAACTGACGGTGGAAATTGGGGCGCATTACAGTGGAGGTAAACGGAATGGCAAAGACCACAACGGTCGGCTTCGTGATCATCGGATTGTTTGCCGTGACCGGTACGAGTCATGCTGATCAGATGAACATGACGTTCGGAGCTACCGGTGTCTACGGAGAGTTCGTGCACTTCACGTACAACCCCGTTGCCGATGGCAATCCTGCACTGATCAACGGCAGCACCACGGCCGGCAAGTTCGGGTGGACAGTGGAGGCGGGGGAGGGCCCCGTTTCTTTCGGAGGTCGCAGTTTCAACGACGGCGACCAGTTTTCGACGTTCTGCACGGAGTTGACCGAGTTCATCTCGCCGGGTAGCACCTACACGTATTACTCCTCCGCGATAGAAGACATGCCATCGTATGGCCAGATAGGGGCCCCCATGATGGCGTTTCGGGCGGGCTTGCTACAGGAGTTGTTTGACAATCACTACGCTGATGCCACCAACGGAATCTCCGATACGATCTACTCCGACACCGTTGAAGCGGCCGCATTCCAGGTCGCGGTTTGGGAGATTGTGTACGAAGACAGACTTCTCGAGGTCAATTCCGGCGGTGGTACACCGCTCAGCGTGGCGCTGAACGTCGGCGCGGACAACTCCGGTTTGAACAGCTTCGTCATCAGCCAGAACGCGCTGGTGGTCGCTCTCGCTGACGAATGGCTGGATGCCCTGAACGGCGATGTCGTCGCGGGCAACACCCTCATGGGGTTCGCCAGCGATTCCTCCGAGAGCCTTGCCTCCCAGGACCAGGTGGCATACTTCATTCCGCTGCCTGCGCCGGTCTGGATGGCCGGTATGGGGTTGCTGGGAATCATCATTGGGCGCAAGAGGCTCCGGCGTATCGCGGCAGGCTAAACAGAGATTTTCACGTCAGGCAAACACTCGGCCGCGATCGAAATCGCGGCTGACTTTGTTCCTGCTCATGAAGCCACGCCGCGGTACCCTCATAGGACGCTGCTGGGCTGCTCTGTTGCAAGTCACGGCTCGGACTGATCCACGGGAACGTACGTAATCGGCGGGTGCTCGAGCGGCACGTCGGGCGCCAAGCCACCAGCGACGCGCCCAGTCGCCGGGTCAACGACCCAGCTGTAGTACTCGCCTTCCGGGGGTCCGTCCGGCGTCTCCTGCAGAAGCACCTTGATCGGGATGAGCGCCGTCCCAACGGCGAGATCGACGATCGCCCCGATCGGACCGTCCGGATGCGGCTGCGGAAAGAAGCGTTGCCCGAGGCGGTAGCGCTGACCGGCCGCCGCCTTGAAGTCCAGCCCCATCGTCTCGACATACCCGTTCGGATACCGGTAGCTCCACTGGAGTTCATGGGCACCCGGCGGGAGTTCGACCTTGTGGACGTTGGTCGGGCTGACCGGCTCACC
>SMWF01000022.1 GCA_004357385.1 Gammaproteobacteria bacterium
CGCACCTCCTGTCCTTCAACGACGTACAGCGCGTCGACCACGCCCGGGCGAACCGCGCGCACCACCACCTCGCCATTCCAAGGCGTGAGTTCACCCTCCACGATCTCACGACGGGTGATCTCCAACTGCAACGCCCACACGATGCAGATCAGGACCAGCCCCACCACGGCGGCGGAGATGACCTGCAGTCTGATCGGGACGAGCCGCGTACGCTCGCCGCGAAACATATCGTTGGCGGCGAGAATGGCCTCCAACCGGAACAGGGGTGTCTTGTGTTCGAGATCCTCAGACAACGGCAATCGGTTCCAGCAGGCACGCCTCCCGCGTGGCGATGCGATTGAGCTTGCCGCTGGCCGTCCGCACAATGCGGCGCGGTCGCGGGGGGAAAACCCGCAGCCGTATCGAGACACCCAGGTCCGCGAGCACCGCGGCTTTGATCCGGCGGCCCAACGTTTCATCGCACTCGATGCGGACATGATCGCTTTGGAGGGCGACCCACACGGCGTTCGAGCCGCCCGGCTCCGGAGCATCGAAACTGCATACGTGAACAGTCGGATCTTCCAAGGTTGCAGCGACGCACTGATCGATTTCCGCCAGGGAAACCGATCGGCCGCGTACTTTGATTACGTCCTTCAGCCGCGCACAGACGTATAGGCGTCTGCCACGAAGCAGCCCAAGGTCGCCGGTTGCAACCCAGCCGTTGTCAGTTCCAGCGACGCCGTCCGATCGCGTGACAGACGGGCCAGCCACGAGAATCTCACCAGCAAGATCGCCCGGATGCGTGGCGCGCAACGTACCGGCCCTGCGCAACCGGACCCGGGTCTTCCCTGGCTCTCCAATGGAACCCACGCAAACCACATCCGGCGTAACCAGAGTGACCCCGTCCACCAGCCCGTTTGCACAAGGAATCGAACGCACACCCGCGCCACGGCGTTCACCGGTGACAAAAAGCGCGGCTTCGGCGAGCCCATAGCACGGCATCAGCGCCTTCGGGTCGAATCCCACGGCGCCAAACCGATCGCAAAACCGCCCCAGCACCGCCGTCTGCACAGGTTCCGCGCCGACGAACGCGACGTCCCAGCTGGACAGGTCCAGTTCATCGATGAAACCGGGATCGCAGGCACACGATGCATAGGCAAACGTCGGCGCACCGGAGGTGGTCACCGCAAAGCGCGAGATACCACGAAGCCAGCTCAACGGTTCGCGCACGAAGTCGTTGGGCCGCGCGACATATCCGACACAATCCACAAAGAACGGTTGTAACAAGGTGCCGAACAGACCCATGTCGTGGGTGTGCGGAAGCCACCCGAGCACGCGTGACGCGGAGGTATGTCCAAAGTGTCGGGCGATGATCCGCTCGTTACTGCAGATATTCCGCGGCGAGAGCTCTATCGTATTCGGCTCACCTGTCGTGCCGGAGCTGAGTTGAATCAGGGCGACTTCATGCTCTGATTGCGGCGCCGGGCCCACGCCGCCAACCCCCTTAGCAGCCGCACCGAGCGGCGCGCATCCAGACCAGCCAAGAACCGCTACCCCCTCCATCGCATCTGTTAACCCGGGGAGCAACGCCTGCTCCGCAACCACGAGTGTGGCACCCGCCGCCCTCAACCTGCTTGCCAAGCGCCGCACCTGCCGCGGGGCGACCGGTAGCGCCGTTGCGCCGAGGTACACGCAGGCAAACAGAGCCGCAACGAATTTCAGGGGATCGTTGAACACCAGTACCACCACAGAGCCGGCTGACGCACTCGGGAAAGCCGCGCTCAGCTCGGCTGCGCCCTGCCGGCTCACCTGTACCAACCGTTCGTAGGAGAGTTCCTGCACGACCTCGGAACGTCGGTCGAGCAGGACATATCCCGACGTTTTAGGGGTATCGAAGATCGCTTCGAACAACGAATTCACTCAGCCAATCGTCGCGGGCAGGGCATGCCAGCATGTCACACCCGGATGGAAACCAGAGTAGGCGCAAGCGGCGAGCGCCTGCGCGAAAATCACCTGTCTCCCTTCCAGATGGCGCCCGTGCCGGGTCGACCCGCGCCTCAGGTCCCGCTAAAGTCGATCGATTACGCGGGAGGACCCCATGATTCGACGCTCGACCCTGCTGCCAGTAACAGTGCTGGTTACGGCATTGTCGAGCGTGCTGGCGTCCTGTAACCAGCAACCATCGCCCGACGGATCACGGACCGCACGACCGCGCATCGCGAGGGGGTCGCGCTGATCGATGCGTGGATCCGATCCTTCCCGGGCACGTGTGCTTCCCACGGTTAATCGACGAGGTCTGTTCATGATTCGTGTGTTGCTTCAGTATTTCTGCTTCGCATTGATGACGGGGTTGATGATGGCAGCGGGACCGGCAGCCGCGAAAGACAACGTGCTGCACAAAGCAGCGGCCACTCAGGAAATCGAGTACCTGCGCCGGTTGTACGCCGTCGCCACGGATCAGCTCGGGATCAACACGGAGACATCCATCGCCGAAGGCATGGCCACCTATCGGCGTATCTTCACGCCCGATGTCCGCGTTCGGGTTACGGGCGAAGGTACGGACCCGCTCAACGCAACCGGGCCTGACGCCTGGGCAAAAATAGCCAATGAGGCGCTGGCCGACTATACAGCCACGCAACATCTCATCGGTACCCAGCTGGTTGAGATACACAGCATCGAGTTCGACGCGGCTGGCAACGTAGTCAGCGGGGATGCGTCCATGTCGAGCTACCTGCAAGCGTGGCACGCAGGCACCGACGATGACCTGTGGCTGTTCATCGGCACCTACTACGACAAGGTGCGCTACACCCCCGGGGTCGGCTGGCAGATCTACGACATGGAACTGATGCGGGTGTCAGGCGAGAATCGATCGCTCGGAGTGTCGCGCTGAACCCATACCTGACGTGAATCACCGCCACGCGTAGAATGCTGAAAACTACTCGAACCCAGGGGGATTCGAGAACGATGAAGAAAATCAGGGCGCCGCTGGTGCTGGGCGCGGCGCTGGTGGCACTCACAGGGTTTCCGAAGACTGCTCTCGGCGCCGAATCCGGGATCGAGTTGTGGAGCTGTGCACAGATGGGACAGCGGCGTCCGGTGTTGTATCTAGCCGATCGCGGGACGCGCAGCTACATCAAGTTTCAGGGACAGCGGATCCCGGCAACCCATCGATCAAACGATGCGGATCATCAATGGGATTTCGGTGGCAACACCGTAATGCTCTCGGCCGACGGTGTGGCGAACTACTACCAGGGCGCCGATCGGGAAAATCCGCAAGGCGTCTTCAAGTGCAAGCCGGTGGGCTGATCCGGACCGGCCCGCTTGTTGGGAGCAAGATTGTTGGGACGAGGTTGTTAGAGTGACCCGCGATTGACCAGGACCGACCGATGACCAAAACGACCAAACGCGCGCTGATCGGCGCGGGCGTATTGGGTTCGTTCCTGAGTATGGTGTTTGGCATCGTCACCCTGGCAAAAGCTCAGACGGTCACGCCCCAGATTGCAACCTTGATGTTCGTGGCCCTGATTGGACTCTACTTCGGGTTCGGAATTCTGATAATCGTCTATCGCCTGATCAACAGGCTCGACTGAGCAATTCGGAGGATACCTTCGTGAGCATCGACACCCTGGCTGAAGCCCTGGACCAGATGAGCGGCGCAATCGATCTGCGCCGCAAACTGCACGCCAACCCGGAACTGGGCTTGCAGCTTCCCGAGACCACCGAAGCCGTGCTCGCAGCGCTGGCCGATCTCGACCTCGAGGTTCGGCACAGCCAGGAAACCACGGGCTTCGTCGCGACGCTGCAGGGCGCCGGCAACGGGCCTCGGATCCTGTTGCGCGGCGACATGGACGCCCTGCCAATGCCCGAGAACAACGACCTCGAGTTCGCGTCACGTCACGAAAACCGCATGCACGCCTGCGGTCACGACGCACATACCGCGATGCTGATGGCTGCCGCGCGCCTGCTGCACCAACACAAGGACGAGATCAAAGGCTCGATCGATTTCTTCTTCCAGACTGGCGAGGAAGGTTTCGGGGGCGCCAAGATCTGCCTCGACGAAGGCTTGTTCGATTCCCCGAACGCACCCGATGCCGTGTTCGCCCAGCACATCACCCCGCTGCTGCCCGTGGGCATGGTCACGGGCCGTGCCGGGCCGCTGCTCGCCGCGGCCGACTTCTGGGAGATGACCCTCACCGGCAAAGGCGGTCACGGCTCCATGCCCCATGATTGCATCGACCCCATTCCCGTGGCCTGCGAGATCGTCCAGGCCATGCATGCGTTCGTCACCCGGCGGATCAATGTATTCGATCCGGTGGTGTTGAGCGTGACTAAGATCGCCGCAGGCACCACGACCAACGTCATTCCGGAAACCGCGGAACTGCTCGGCACGCTGCGTTCGACGTCCGAGAAAGCGCGCAACCGGGCTCACGAAGGCATCAAGCGGCTGGTCGAAAACATCGCCGCGGCCCACGAGGTTTCGGTCGATTACACGATGCACACCGGCTACCCCGCTACCGTCAACGACGCCGAGTTCACGGAGTTCGCGCGTCAGACCGTGGTCGACCTGCTGGGTGAAGATCACTACCTGCCCATGAGCTCCCCGATGATGGGTGCTGAAGATTTCTCCTACTTTCTGCAGAAATGGCCAGGTGCGATGTTGTTCCTCGGCGTGAAGCCGGAGGATGCGTCGCTGGCAGCACCCTGCCACTCGAACCGGATGATCCTGAATGAGGACGGCATGCAGCAGGGGATCGCGCTGCACGCAAGCATTGCGCTGAACTATCTGCGCCAGGCCACGGCTGCCTGAGGGCGACTATCCAATCAGCGTTTTCAGCAGGTCACGGGTCTGATCGCGTTCCTGTTCGTTGGTGGTAAATTCCGACGCGGCATAGTCGGTAACTCCTGCCTCGGCCAGTTCGGCGACAAGCTCACTGACCCGCGATGCGCTGCCGACCAGCGCAAGGTCACCGGGTTCCGCGACCCCTTCGCGCTCGAACATGGCTTTGTAGGAGGGGAGTTCGCCATACATCGTCAGGGTCCGCGAGATCACTGTCCTGACGCGTTCTTCGTCATCCGTCACACAGATCGGCAGCGTCGCGATGATCCGCGGCGCGGGTCGATCCGCGGCGGCCGCGGCCTCAGTCAAAACGGGTTTGATGTGCTCGCGCACCGTGCGCGGACCGACCCAGGCCAGGGTGGTACCGTCCGCCAGTCGCCCGGTAACCTTCAACGCCTGAGGACCCAGCGCCGCAACGACCACCGGGCAGCGCGCTTCCGGTTGGAAGAAGGAGTCCGCATTGCAGGTGATGGATTCACCTTCATACGCGACTTTCCCGTCCTCGAGCAGCGGCACCAGCACCGAAAGATAGTCCTTCAGATGACGAATCGGCCGATCGAAGGATAGTCCCAGTTGCGACATCATGACTTCGTGGGACAGCCCGATACCCAGCGTCAGCCGATTGCCAATGACGCTGCGCACGGTCAGCGTCTGTCCGGCCAGCACCATCGGATGGCGCGGAAAGGTTGGGACGACCGCGGTACCGAGTTCAATATCCGGAACGCGCAATCCCACCACCGTGAGGACCGTCAGCGCATCGAGTCCACCCGTCGGGTGCTCGGCGAGCCAGTAGCTGGAGAACCCGTCGGCCGCCGCCTGTTGCGCGTGATCGGCAATTGCATCGACAGAGGCGCGCTGCACCAGACCGGTGCCATTGATGCCTATTTTCATGTGTTCTTAGGGGCCTTCCTTACAGAAAGTGCGGCAGGACCTTTTCCGTGAACAGCTCGAAGGACGAGTGACTGAGCGGCGCGCACATCAGGTAGTCCAGCGGCAGCGTCTCCTGGAACTTCTGCAGGTCGTCGATGACCTTCTCCGGAGTCCCGCAGATCACGACGTCGTTGATGTAGGCTTCCACCGGATCTTTCGCGCTCCCGGAGGCCGCCTCGAGGGCATCGGAAGGTGCCGTCTTCTCGCCATTGGCGTTTGCGCGACCCGCATCCGACGGGAGGTAACTGCCGAACATGAACCGGGCGCCCTGACGAGCCACCTGCTCGGCTTCAGCCTGCGTCTTACCGAGCGCGATGTTGCGCGCCATGGGAATTTCGCGCCCCTCCATGGAATGCCCGGCCTTCTCGAGCTCTTCCTGATACATCGCGCGTTTGATCGCGATCTGATCATGCGGTGCATGGGGATCCATCAGAATCGTGTGGCCGTTCTGCGCCGACCACGCAATCGCCCCGGGCGAAGACGCGGCGAGCCACACCGGCATCGGGTCCTGCAGCGGCTTAGGCAACACCTCGACATCCTCGAAATCGTAAAACTCGCCGTGATAGGTCAGTCTGTCGCTGGACCAGGCGGCGCGTACGATGTCGACCACCTCGCGAAATCGCGGATAGCTGTCCTCGCGCGCGACCCCGAAGTTCTTGTGCTCCGTGGCGTCAAAACCGCGGCCCGCGCCCCAATTCACGCGTCCGCCGGACAGTACGTCGAGCAGCGCGACTTCTTCGGCGAGCCGCAGTGGATGGTAGAAGGGCGCCAATGAGACCGCCGTGCCGATCCGCAGCCGTTCCGTCCGCGCTGCAATGTGCGTGCCCATGATGTGAATCGAGGGGCATACGCTGTAGGTGCTGAAGTGATGCTCGGCCAGCCATACGGCGTCGTAACCGGTTCGCTCCATGGTGTCGATGCGCTGGAACGCGCGTTCGTACACGGTCTGAAGGGGAACCCGACGGCCGGGCCAACTGAAGAATTGCAGTACGCCGAACTTCATAGGGCCACCATACACTGCGCAGTGGTCCGACTTGAAGTCTTCGCCGGTTCGAAGCGTTAACATCGCAGATGGAGGGATCCGTGCGCGAATACAAGGGACACTGTTCAACTGGCGCGAAAGGGAGAAACAACCATGGCTGAGAGCGTATACAAAGTCATTCAACTGGTCGGCACGAGCACCGAGTCCTTCGAGAAAGCGGCAGCAGCAGCAGTGGCGCTGGCCTCGGCGTCATTGAGGGACTTGCGAGTTGCCGAGATCGCCGAACTCGACATGACGATTGAAAACGGCGTGATTCAGACGTATCGCGCGAAGGTGAATGTGTCGTTCAAGTATGAGGGGGGTCAGTAACCCCGCGCGAGAGCCACTGGGGCTGGCGGGTATGATCCCGCCGGTTCCAGTCGCGCTTGGTTCTTCCCTGGATTCGTTATCATTGGGGTGGTGAGGGAACGAGGGAGGACACGTCATGCCTGGACCACTCGACGGCGTCAGGATCATCGATCTGACGACTATGATATCGGGGCCGTTCGCGACGATGATTCTCGGCGACCAGGGCGCCGACGTGATCAAGGTGGAATCTCCCGGAACCGGAGATCTCTTGCGCTATTTCGGGACCACCCGCGGCGGGCTTGCTGCCTTCTTTACGACCAGCAACCGGAACAAGCGATCCGTAGTACTGAATCTCAAGGAGCCGCGTGGCGTGGAAATCGTGCACCGGCTGGTCGAACGGGCGGATGTGTTCGTCCAGAATTTTCGACCCGGCGCGGCCGAGCGGATGGGCATCGGGGAGGCGGTGCTTCGGGAACTGCGGCCGGATCTCGTCTACGTGTCGATCAGCGGATTCGGCGAGAAAGGCCCCTACGCGCATCAGCGCGTTTACGACCCCATCATTCAGGCACTCTCCGGGCTCGCCTCCACCCAGGGCGATCCCGACACGGGCAAGCCCTCGATGGTTCGTACGATTCTCCCCGACAAGCTGACGGCGGTGACCGCGGCGCAGGCCATCTCCTCGGCACTGTTCGCCCGCGAGCGAACCGGCAAGGGGCAGCATGTGCGGCTGGCCATGCTCGATAGCCTGATCGCGTGGCTCTGGCCGGACGGAATGATGAACCACACTTACCTTGGCGATGGCGTCACCGTGACCCCGCCGGTATCGTCCATTAACATGGTGTTCGAGACAACGAATGGCTACATAACGGCGGGCGCATTGTCCGACGCAGAGTGGCAGGGGCTTTGTCGTGCCATGGAGCGTGAAGATCTGCTGACGGATCCACGTTTCGGCTCGGTTGCGGATCGAACCAAGAACCTCGAAGCGCTCGTTGGTGCGACGGACGACGCGCTGAAGACGAAGACCAGCGAAGAGATGCTGGCGCGTCTCGATGCCGAGGACGTTCCCAGCGCGAAGATCCTGTCGCGCGAGGAAATGATCGACAGTCCTCAGGTCGAGGCCAACGAACTACTGGTACACCACACTCATCCGCATGCGGGACCCATGCGCGAACCACGTCCGGCGGCCCTGTTCGACGTCACGCCGTCATCCATCCGCCGTCCGGCGCCGGCGCTCGGCGAGCACACCGAGGAGGTGCTTGAAGAGATCGGCGTTACGGACATCGGGTCGCTGCGTGCTGCCGGGGTGATTCCCTAACCATGCTCCTCGGAGAGCCGTGATGGCGTTCAAGCGCGCCCTGGTGGTAGATGACTCCAAGTCGGCACGGCTTTCGCTGAAGCGATCGCTCGAGCAACATGGTTTGCTGGTGGACCTGGCCGAGTCTGGCGAGGACTGCCTCACGTTCCTGGAAGATCAGCTGGTGGATGTGATCTTCATGGATCACGTCATGCCGGGCATGGACGGCCTGGAGGCTGTCTCCGCGATCAAGCGCAACCCGCGCACCGCGACCATTCCCGTGATGATGTACACCACCAAGGAAGGTGAGGTGTACGTGAGCCAGGCACGCGCGCTGGGCGCTATCGGCGTGCTGCCGAAAGAAGTCCAACCAGGCGTGCTGTTCGAAATGCTCCTGAAGCTGGGCCTCATATCGGAGCGACGCGAGAACGATCCCGCAACCACCGAGGAAGCCGCGAATCGGCTGGTGGGCGCGGACATTCACCCGGAGGTTCCGGCACACCCCAACGCGGGCACGCCGATGGAAGCGCGTGTGGTGCGAGTTCTCGAAGACCAGCACCTGGCGCTGCGCTCGGACATCATGCGCAGCCATCGTAACTTTGCCAAAGAAGTCGCCGGGGAAGTTTTCGACAGACAACGCGCCGAACTCGAACTCCGCCGCGCGGAGGAGGAGTCCACGGGCCAGCGGCCCGCCATCATCATGGGTCTGGCCGTGCTGTTCGCGGTACCCGCGCTGATCTTCCTGGCGCTGTACTGGCAGGCCAGCGACGAACGGGATGTCGCGTTGCGCGAAGTAGACCGGTTGAGCAACGTCGCCAAACGGCACGTCGACGCGGCAACGGCGCAACGCAGCGCGCTTCGATCCAACTTTTCCAGCGAGCGGAACCGGGCGCAGACCCGTTTTCTGGACGCGTTACAGTGGGCGGTTAACGAGGCTTCCCAGGTCGGCTTCGCGGAACTGGCCTTCAACGAAGCACGCGTAGAGCAGTTGAGCGAGTTGCTCACTCATCTTGCGTCGCTGGGTTTTCGCGGTGCCGTCCGCATGGAGTCACACCTTGGCGAATTCTGCCTGGTGAGTGACGACGCGGGTATCTATCAGCTCGCCGAGCCGGCTCTGTCTGCGTCTGCCTGCGCGCTCATTGGCCACCCTCTGGACAACTCAACCTTCGTCAGCGAGCGCCAATCCGTCGACTTTGCCGACTTTCTCGCAGGATCACCCCTGGTGACCCAGACCGGAATCGCCGTGCAAATCATAGCCCACGACCGCACAGACTCGTTGGCGCGCTACCCCTACCCCACCGGCAATGTCAGCGCAGGCGAGTGGAATCGGGTCGCCGCGATGAACCATCGGATCGAGTTTTCAGTGGTTTCAGGTTCGCCGTGAGTAGCTCTGTTGAATCTGAGGCCATGGATGTCGCGCGCGCGTTCATCGCCATGTTGGCATCACACCGTGCTGCACGCCATCGAGGTGATTCACAGCGCGTCTATCTGCGCGGACATTCCTGTGCGAACCGCGAGTTGACGCTCGCACCTTGGCATCGGATAAATGATGCCCGACAGATGCGAGGCAAACAACTATGGATCGAACAGTTCAAATCACCCAGGCGCGATTCGCGATCGAAGACGTGCTGTTCCGCTACGCCGAAGCGATCGACACCGGGAATATTGAAACGGTTGGCACACTCTTCGCCCAGGGCGGCGTGGTGATGCCCAATGGCGACAAAGTAGAAGGCTACCAGGCGGTGTTCGAGCTTTACCGCGACATCATCATCTTCTACGACGACGCTGAGCGGCCCACACCCTACGTGCGCGGTGCCTGCTCACCGCGCACGCGGCACGTGGTCTCGAACGTCATTTATGAGTTCGACAACGAAGTGACGAGCGCGGAGGTACGAAGCTACTTCAGTGTCTACCAGACGCTGGGCCAGCAGAACACGATTATCGCGGGAGGACGCTACGTGGATCGCTTCGACAAGGACATCGGCGGCTGGCACATCAGCGAACGCCGCATCTACAACGAAAATTTCGGTGACATGAGCGGGCACCTGCACAACCCGGAGCAGGTCAATCCGAACGCGGATCAGTCAGCTCAATAGACTTCCAGCATGCAGCGCGCGGTCGGCTTGATTCCGCGTTTGATCGCTGGCGCATCCCAGTCGGCCGGATCGGTGTCGGCCAGCGCGACACTACGCGTGCAGTAGTTCGAATCGAGATCATGGCGCGCGAGCATCCCAAAGAGCCCCAACTGCATGCCCGCCAGGCCACACACATAGATCAGGGTGCGCGGACTAGCCAGGAGGACCCCGAAGGAATCCAGCCGCTCCTCGAGCAGCACATCGACGTACAACCCACCGCGGCCCATCCCTCGAGGTTCGCGACTGATGGCCGTGTGGTAGTGGAAATTCGAATGCTCCGCCGCGAGCCTCTCGAACAGATCGTGATAGAGCAGGTCCGTGGTGTAGGGCGACCCCATGACCAGGTGGATCTCACTGCCACACGCGCCACCCGGGCCCTGCAGCAACTCCATGAGCATGCCGCGAAACGGCGCAATGCCGGTGCCGGTCGCGAGAAACAGGTAGTCGTGCGCAACGTAGTCCGCCGGTAGCTGAAAGCGTTTCCCGTTGGGTCCACTCAGAAGTACTTCGTCGCCTGGCTTCAGATCGCACAGATAGTTGCTGCACACCCCTCTGAACAGATGGTGATCAGACGGATCGTCGCGCGCCGTCTGCGGGAAGAACTCTCCCATGAGCCGCTTCGGCGTGGTTGAAATGACGGTTCCGCCGCCATCCTCGCCCCAGCTCGGTGACGCCAGCGAGTACAGACGAACCTTGTGCGGTTTGCCGTTGTCATCCTTGCCCGGCGGGATCACACCGAAGGACTGACCCGGACGAAACGTGCCTGCCAGGGGCGTTCCCGAAACATCGAACGTGGTGTGCTTGACGTAGCTGGCCGATTTGCCATTCATGCACAGCTCGTTGAGCACCACCCGGCCGATCACGGGAGCGCTGGGTTTGACGAGCTTGATCTGCACGTCTTCGAGAACAACCGGATTGGACGCGCCCGTGTTCATAGGCTTACCTTACCACCGTTTCAGAAATTCGTCGTCCGCACCCAGCAGCCCACCACGTTGGTTGGGGCAACCTGCCCACCAGCGCAAGAGCGTCCCTCAGTACCTTTGTTAGGAGTGCTCGGCGCCTCACAGGTGCTGTGCCGTGGTTCACATCTTAATGCGCTAGCTTCTCTTACCCTTGAACAGGGTTGTGTGAGTGCATCATGCACAAAGATGCCGAAAACGTAATTCAGTCGTGGCTCGACCTACAGTGCCAACTGCTCGTCGGATCACGGCGAGCAATTGTGCTGCTCGGCGATCCGGGCACCGGCCCGGTGCTTCCTGCGGCCACCTGGCCTGAATCGGAAGCATCGACGCCGGGATTGTCGAACGCGGCCGCATCGGCGCTCCAGCAGCGACGTATCATCACGCGCGCGAAAGATTCAGCACCCCAAGCCATTCAGCAGCAAGGCGACATCGTCGCCGTGCCGATATTACGCGACAAAGAATTGATCGGCGTCGTGACCGTCGAATTCACGGGGCGAACCCAAGTCGAACAGCAAGCCGTGGCGAAGACGCTCGCTCACAATACCGTCTGGCTGGAACTGCTGATGCGCGAAAAACCAGCGACGGACGATTCGCCCGCGCTGGCCGTCATCGACCTGATCGCGACGTGCATCGAGCACACCCACTTCGAAGCGGCCGCGAATTCCACCGCAACCAGATTGGCGACTCGACTCGGATGCGAACGCGTGAGCCTCGGCTTCGTACGCGGTAACCGCGTCGAGGTCCGGACGATGTCGGGTACGGCCACGCTGAACCCGAAAATGCGTCTGACGCGCGCAATCGGCAAGACGATGGACGAGGCCATAGGCCAGGACACCACGATCGTTTACCCGACCAACGACGAGAAGAGTTTCTTTGCGACCCGCTGTCATGAGGAACTGGTCAAAACGTCCAACGGCGGCAGCGTTTGTACGATTCCGATTTCGCGGGACGGCACGCTCGTCGGCGCAGCAACCTTCGAACACGACCGCGAACAGGCTCTGGATCGAAAAACTGTGACGCTGTGCGAAACCGTAGTTTCCCTGATAGGTCCCATCCTGTACGAAAAATACCTTCAGGACCGGTGGCTCGGCGCGAAAATATCGGCGGCGCTGACCCGACAGCTCAGCAAGTTCGCGACCCCCGGGCATCTGGTGCTCAAGGCCGCCACTGCGGCTGCGCTTTGCGCCGTAGCATTCCTGAGCACGGCAAACGGCGCGTACCGGGTGACCGCTGATGCAATTCTCGAAGGCACGGTGCAGCGGGTTGTCGTGGCGCCGGTCGACGGCTACATAAAGGAGGCGATGGTACGGGCCGGTGACATCGTCAAGGAAGGCCAGGTGCTCGCGCGGCTCGATGATAGGGACCTCGAGCTTCAACTCCGTGAGCGGAGGAGCAAACAAGCGCAACTGCAGCGGGAATACCGTCAGGCCATGTCCGAACTCGACAGTACCCGCGTCAGCATACTCAAGGCACAATTGGATCAGGCGGCCGCCCGCCTCGCGCTGACCGCTGCGAATCTCGAACGTACGCGCGCGCTCGCGCCGATGGATGGAATCATCATTTCTGGCGACCTGAGCCAATCGCTCGGCACCCCGGTCGCGCGCGGGGATACCCTATTCGAGGTCGCACCTCTGGATTCTTACCGGGTCATGCTCAAGGTGGATGAGCGCGACGTGCGGCGTCTGAGCCCGGGTCAGACTGGTCAACTCGCACTCGTCGGCTTTCCAGACGAGTACCTGCCCTTCGCAATCGAACGCATTACGCCGATCGCCACGGCGACCGATGGTCGCAATTTCTTTGCGGTCGAGGCGCAGCTCGAACACCACCCGCAGCGCCTGCGGCCCGGCATGAAAGGGATCGGCAAGGTCGATATCGGCCAGCGGCGACTGATCTGGATCTGGTCACACAACCTGATCGACTGGTTCCGCCTCCAGGCCTGGATCTGGGCAGCGTGACCCCGACGCAATGACTACTGAGTTATTCAGCCCACTCTGGTATCGCGTCGCGAACCTGCGACCGACGCTCCGGCGCCAGGCAGAGATTCACCGGCACCGCTATCGTGGCGCGCTGACCTTCGTTCTCCAGGATCACGCGTCGGGCCGATCGCATCGCTTCACCCCTTCCGCGCACCATTTCCTGGCACTGATGGACGGCAAGCGCAGCGTGCAGGAGATCTGGGACCTGACGGAGGACGCCCTGGGGGATGACGCGCCCACCCAGGAAGACGCCATCGAGCTCCTGTCCCGGTTGTATGCCGCCGACCTGCTGAAGGCCGACACGCCGCCGGACACCCGTGAACTGTTTCGCCGATACCAGTCGCGCCGCATGAAAAAGCTTCGCCAACGGTTCGCGAGTCCGTTTTCCATCACCATCCCGCTCATCAACCCGGATCGATTTCTCGAGCGCTGGATGCCCTATGTCAGGCCATTGTTCGGCTGGTTCGGTCTGATCATCTGGTTCGGCACCGTCACTACGGCTCTGATCCTGGCCGGCTCGCACTGGCCCGACCTGACCGAGAACCTTGCGGATCGCGTGCTGACGGCACAGAACCTGTTTCTCATCTGGCTGCTCTACCCGCTCGTTAAGATACTTCACGAACTCGGTCATGGGTTTGCAGCGAAACACCGGGGCTGCG
Source organism: Gammaproteobacteria bacterium (assembly GCA_004357385.1). Lineage (GTDB taxonomy): Bacteria > Pseudomonadota > Gammaproteobacteria > Pseudomonadales > Azotimanducaceae > SMWF01. The sequence continues at coordinate 14,103 of SMWF01000022.1, forward strand.
AAGTGCCCGCCTTGGGGGTCATGCTGATCGCGCTGATTCCAATGCCCTACGTGGACGCATCAGCATCGGCCGCGCTGCCGAACAGATACCAACGAATGTTCATCGCCGCGGCCGGGATCATGGTCGAAGTCCTGCTCGCCGCACTGGCCCTGTTCGTCTGGCTATCCGTAGAGCCCGGCATCGTTCGGGCGTTGGCGTTCAACGTCATGGTGATCGGCGGCGTCTCCACGATCGTGTTCAATGGCAATCCACTGCTGCGCTTCGACGGCTATTACATCCTGGCTGACGCCCTCGACATCCCTGACCTCGCAACGCGTTCAAAGCAATACCTCGGCTACCTGTTCCGGCGTTACGTCGGCGGTGTGGCCGATGCCGCGTCACCGGTGGTCTACACCGGTGAACGGTTCTGGTTGTTCAATTACGCCATTGCCTCGAACGTGTTTCGAATCGGGGTCATGGTTGGAATCATTCTGTTTATTGCTGGCAAATTTTTCATGGTCGGCGTGATTCTCGCGGCCTGGGGCGCGACCACCCAGATTTTCTTCCCGATCGTCAAGGGCGTGGCATTCCTGATGGGCAATCCCCAGCTGCAGGGCCACCGCGCACGCGCGATCGGCACGACGGGAGCCGTGCTTACGGGCATGGGTCTGCTCCTCTTTGTCGCACCATTTCCGCTGCATACGGCAACCGAAGGGGTCGTCTGGGCCCCCGAAAAATCGGAAATCAGGGCCTCAACCGACGGGATCATCGAACGGCTCGTCGCCGAACCCTACGCGCTCGCCGAGCCTGGTGATGTCCTGCTCGAACTGGATGATCCTGTCCTCGGCGCACGGGTCGTCATCCTCGCAGCCGAACTGGAGGGTGCCCGGGCACAATACCAATCGCTGCGAACCGAGAAGCAACTCGAGGCCGATATCCTTCTCGAACAGATCACGACAATCGAAGCCGATCTCGCACTTGCGCGCGAGCGACTCGACGAACTCGTGATCCGCAGCCCCACGAAGGGCTTCTTCCTCCTGGACCGGTCCCAGGACCTGGTCGGCCGCTTCGTGCGCCAGGGCGATCTGATTGGCTTCGTCGCGGAACTCTCGACCGGCACCGTGCGAGTCGCCGTGACCCAGGCCAACATGGGCCTGATCAGAAACCGGACGGAATCGGTCAGCATCCGGCTGGCCGAACAACTCGACAAACCGCTGGCCGCGACGATCAGCCGCGAGATGCCGTTGGCCACCCATCGCATTCCAAGCGCCGTACTCGGCACCATGGGCGGCGGGCTGCTGGCCATCGATCCCGGCGACCAGTCGGGTACGCGCACGCTGGACCCGGTATTTCATATCGAACTGACCTTCGATGCGCCCGTCGACCGGCTCGGTGGACGAACCTACGTCAGGTTCGATCACGGCACGGAGCCACTCGGCTTTCAGTGGTACCGGCGGATCCGCCAACTGCTGCTCAGGCAATTCAATGTCTAGGGAAATTCTCCGGCCCGGCAGAACGCTCGGATCTTATCCCGAACGCGAATTCGTGCCGCCCAACTGGTTCGAGGCAACCGTGTATCGGATGACCGGCCCCATTGCGCGCCGACATCGCGCCCGCCAGCTCGGGGCGCAGAAATTCCTGAAACAGGTCCATCACGAAGCGGCACCGCTCGAAAAACTCGCGACGGTCGAACTGAGGGACGGCTTAGTTACGCTCCGGCGTGCGCTGCTACGCGAAGGGCTCGAAGAGGAACTTTGCGCGCGCGCATTCGCCATGGTGCGGGAATTTTCCGACCGGACGCTCGGCATGCGCCACTTCGACAATCAGATCCTGGGCGGCTGGACCATGCTGCAGGGAATGGCCGCGGAGATGGGAACCGGTGAAGGTAAGACGCTGATGGCTACATTGCCGGCCTGTACCGCGGTCATGGCGGGCATTCCCACGCACATCATCACCGTCAACGACTACCTGGCCGGACGTGACTGTGAATTGATGTCACCGCTCTACAACGTGTTGGGGATGAGCGTCGGAGCGATTACCGAGGACCTGGACGATCCGCGGGCCCGGCAAGCCGTTTACGCCTGCGACATCGCCTATTGCACCAACCAGGCAGTCGCATTCGACTATCTGCGCGATCGTGTCACCATGGGATATCGGCGCGGTCGTCTGCATCGCAGCATCGACGGCCTGCGCACCGGGCCGTCGAACGCCGGCCAGTTGCTGCTTAGAGGATTGTGCTTCGGCATCGTCGATGAGGCCGACAGCGTGCTGATCGACGAGGCCCGGACGCCCCTGAAGTTGTCGGGGCCCGCAGCCAATCAGATCGACCGGCGAGTCCTGCGGCAGGCGCTGCAATTCGCGGATCAGATCGAGGGTGTGGGCAACGGCTATCTGATCGATCACACGCGCACGGTCGTGCTGACGGATAAAGGCAAAACCCGCCTTGCCCAGCTTGCCGAAGGACGGGAACGGCCGTGGACGAGCCCGCGGCGCCGTGAACTTATGATCAGGCAGGCCTTGAGCGCCAAGCACCTGTTCATCAAGGACCAGCAGTATCTCGTTCGCGACGGCAAAATTCAGATCATCGACGAAAACACGGGACGGATCATGCCCGACCGTTCGTGGGAACTGGGCCTGCATCAGATGATCGAGGCCAAGGAACGGGTTGAGATCACGGACCCTGCCGAGAGCCTGGCGCGCATCACCTACCAACGGTTCTTCCGCCGCTATCTGCGTCTTGGCGCCATGACCGGCACCGCGCAGGAAGTCGCAGGCGAACTCTGGTCAGTCTATC